>JAZDMZ010000109.1:0-16666 GCA_043800495.1 Candidatus Aenigmatarchaeota archaeon | reverse complement strand
TTGGAATTCTCCTCATATCTATCATACCATTGCTATTGGTAATATATTATGTCAAAAAAATGAACATAGACATAGACATATTTGAAAAAGAGCATAGAACAATGCCCTATATTATAGTAATTTTATTTTTTGCTCTTGCATCAGCATTGTTTGGATATTTTTCATCTAAGCTAATGTTCGCAGTTTCACTAGCCTATCTTAATGTCACAATTGCAATGACTATCATAAATCTAAAATGGAAAATCAGTGCCCATAGTGCAGGTATAGCAGGTGTTGTAACAGACGCAGCCTATGTTTTTGGACCAATAGCATATCCATTATTCATACTTGTGCCATTCGTATCATTTGTAAGATACAAACTCAATGCCCATGACCTGGGACAACTTATTGCAGGTGCAGTAATGGCTATTATAATATCTTATCTAACATTTTCAGTGGTTTATCCACTCTAATGTTATTATAGAAAGTAACAACAAACAAGTAATTAGATGTATAAATAGAAGAAAATAGAAATAATTATATTGTGGGAGATTATGACAAGAATAATATCTATTGTAGCTGGTAAAGGAGGAGTAGGCAAGACTTTTCTAACTTCAAATCTTGCAATTGCATTAACAGAACTTGGTAAAGATGTTATAGCAATAGACAGTAATCTTACAACACCTAATTTAGGAATTCATTTAGGAATTCCATTATATCCAGTTACACTACAGGATGTGATAAAAACAAAAGCAGATCCAATCGAAGCATTGTACACACATCCATCTGGACTAAGAGTTATGCCAGCTGGAATAGGTGTAAATGACCTACGATCAATTGATCCAAAAGGAGTACAGAATACTATACTAAATCTTCTTGGAAATGCTGATATTATGTTATTAGATTCAGCAGCAGGCCTTGGTAAAGAAGGACTGGTTGCGCTAGAGTCAGCGGATGAAGCTCTTTTCATTGTTACTCCAGATCTACCATCTGTAATAGATGCATTGAAAACAGCAAAGATAGCAGATCAGGTTGGAGCAAAAAAATTAGGTGTTGTTGTAAACAGAGTAAAGGGACATAAGTATGAAATGTCAAATGCAGAGATAGCGTCATTGCTTAATATGCCAATTCTTTCAACCCTTTCAGAAGAGCACGGAGTTGCAGAATCAATTGCATTAAGAACACCATTTATTCATCATAAACCAAATCATTTGGTTTCTCATAAAATAAGAAAATTAGCAGCAAATCTTACAGGATATGAATACTCATACAAACTTCCATGGTATAAGAGATTACTTGGATGATTTTCATGAGCTTTATAAAAATACGTGCTACATCACAAGTTCATTGTAGCACTTTTTTGCTTAAGCTTTTTGTAAAAAGCTTACAGGGGTGTAAATATGATAGATGATATAAGAAGAAAGAAAAAATTACTTGATAGACACATGGGTATAAATAAAAAGAAATCAAAGAAAAAATAATTTTTATTTTACTTAGTTTAATGTGTGATTATATGGAACGTCTTCCTCTTACAAAGAAAAGAAAAAAGAAGATGAGAGATATTATGCCAGTTACATGGAAACCTGGTGCTAGATAAATTGCTAAATTCCTTCTCGTCTTTGTATATATCCACGGATTCCTTCATTTGTTCTCCAATCACCAAACGGTGCATACAATGTATTTGCAAGTTTTCCTGCTGCAGTGTTTTCAAATCCCATTAAAACCTGAGCTTCAATCTTTTTATTATTAGCACTCAATACACGATCAATAACATGACTCCCTATTGCAGAACCCTTTTTCAAATCCATGAGTTCATAGAATTGTTTGACTGTATTTTCTTCACTCAATTCTTTTGTTTTTGGATAACAGCTTCCTGTAACTATTCTGAATGTTATATTTGATTTGCCCTTTTTTGCAGACTTTATTAATTGCTCAAGATATTTACGAGCATTTTTCAAAGCAGCCTGCATACACATTCTAAAAGAATATCCTTGCTCAAGCATCTCTGAGGCAATTTTTATAGTATCTTCAACAAATTCCCGTTCTTCAATATCCATTTCAACAGAAACCTTCAGTTTTTTAGATGTTTCAAGAACTTCTTGCAAAGCTCTCTTAGCCTCCTTATATGAATAACCAATACCAAGATTTGATGCCCGTATTGTTATACCAGCATTGCATTTATTTTCTGATATTTTTTTAATAAGTTCAGTATAATTATTCTTTACTTTCTCTATAGATACAGAGTCATTACTGACAGCATTGATGCTGTTTACTATAATTCTATACCCTTTCTTGTTGTATTTATTTATTGTTCTGATAGTTTCAATTATAGTGCTTCCAGCTACCCATTTATTTGATTTTTCTATCCACCATTGCTCTGGTTTTCCATCAATATCTGCCATGAGTATAGTAGTCATATCAAACTTTAAAACATAGCTGGTTATACTTTATCATGAGATTCAAAAATATGACTGTATTAATAACAGGTGCAAGCAGAGGAATTGGAGCAGAAACTGCAAAACTTTTTGCAAAAGAAGGAGCAGTGGTAATAATAAATTATTGTTCTGATAAACAATCAGCAGAAAAAGTTCTCAGTGAAATAAATAACAACGGTATTATTATTCAGGCAAATATAAGCAAGCCAGATGATGTAAATAGAATGTTTGATACCATCTCAGAAAAATATGGAAGATTGGATATTCTTGTGAATAATGCAGGAATTGTATCTGTCAAGCCTTTTATGGATTTGACTGCAGAAGACTGGGATAGAACATATAAAGTGAATATGAGAGGAATGTTTTTATGTACACAGAGCGCATTAAAATTAATGAAAAAAGGATCCATTGTCAACATATCATCAATAAGAGGTCTTGCTGATCATGGAAGGCCGCCTATAATGGATTATTCCACATCAAAAGCAGCTGTCATAAGCTTTACAAAGACTCTTGCAAAAGAGGTTGCTCCAAATATACGTGTAAATTGCATTGCACCTGGAATGACAAACACATCTCTTGTAAAGAAACAGACAAAAGAGATGCTTGAAAAATTCATAAATGACATCTATCTAAAAAGATTAATTGAACCACAGGAAGTTGCAAAAGCAATATTATTTCTAGCATCAGATGAAGCAAGTGCAATAACAGGTGTTGTACTTCCAGTTGATGGCGGACAAAGTCTAGGTAGATAACTATGAAGATTGTTATATCAGGTGGAACATATGCAGGAAAGACCAGTATCATACATGAATTTAGCAAAGAAGGATACAAAACCATTCCTGATATTGGAATGCATGTGATTGAAGAACTTAATAAAAAAATGGGTACTGAAAAGCAGAAAGCCTGGAGAAAAAAACACCCAAGAGAATTCTATGAGAAAATAGTTAAAAAAACAAATCAAATTAGAATCAAGTATAAAATCAGATAAAACTGTTTTTCTTGACAGAGGCGTTCATGATTATGCTGCAATGTGTCTATTGGCTGGTATAAGTATTCCAGATAAAATCATAGATGCAATGAAAAAAACAAAATATGATATTGTCTTTATCTGCGATACTCTATCAACATTTGATAGTCGTGTTAATACAGGCTGATCTCTTGATAAACAATCCTCTATGAAACTACGAAAGAATGTTGAGAACTTGTATAGAAAATACAATATAAAGATTGTTAAACTTGAAGAATGTCCGATTGAGAATAGAATTAAGAAGATTACAAATATTCTGAAATTGTGATTACTTCTTTACAAGATAATTTTATCCACATACTATCCCACCAAAAACTATTTAAGTGTACATTATAATATATTATAATGGTGATAGTATGCCTATGTTTGAAGCAAAGGTGCGAAGAGTAGGTACATCATTAGGGGTCCTTATACCAAAGGAGATCGTAATGAATGAAAAAATAAAAGAAGACCAGAATATTGAAATGTTTGTAATGAAGAAAAAAGATCCAAAATTGATAGAAAAAATGTTTGGTATAGATAGAGGAGCAAAACCATTTGAGAGAGAACATATGGACAGGGATCTGTAATGATAATCGATAGCTATGCGTGGATTGAATATTTCATAGGATCTGCAAAAGGAGAAAGAGTGAAAAAGATTCTTGAAAAGGAAAAGTGTTTCACAAGCATATTCTCGATATCAGAGATAATAGAATGGTGCCTAAAAAACAATAAAACTATAGAAAAAAGATTAGAATTGATAAAATCACAGTCAGGAGTTATTGTTATTGATGAAAGAATAGCAATGTTGGCTGCAAAAATAAATTATGAGAGAAAGAAAACAATTGCAGGCTGGGGAATGGCAGATTCAATGATATTAGCAACAGCGCTTATCAATGATATGAGGGTTGTTACAGGAGACAAACACTTTTCAGATATAAAAAATGCTATAATGATCTAAATGGTTACAACAATACGCTACCTCTTAGAAACCTGATGCAACAAATCAGCATCCAATTCAAAACATACAACTGCTTTTTCCAATCCCCAGTTATTTAGCACAGCTGGATGTATTTCACCAATTAATCCTGCAAAACAATCATCTATCATGACCTTTGCAACCCTTCCTTTTATAAAAGAATTATGATCCATTGGCTGTAGTTCATATGATATGTCAAGAGATCTTAATAGTGCATCTAGTATAGATGATGCCTGTTCATATCCAATGTTAATATCACTCATAGCACCTGCTATTCTCCTAATGGTCTTTGTATTATCTACACTATTTTCATCTTTTACAACACATTCACCATATTCAAACACCATCTGAGGATATTCATTATGCATATTTTTTTTCAAGCATTCCATAAGAATTGGTGTCAGCCAATTTCTAACAGCAGAATAGCTCTCAGACATGACATTATCTATCTCTATGACATCATCCTCATACATCATTTTATCACAAAGAGATTTTTTATTAAATAAAATATTTGACATTAGCTCTTGAAAACCAAGACCGGTCATTATATTTCTAACCCTGTTTGCAAACAATGTACTGTTTTTTAGATTTCCTGTTGTAAAACTTGTTATATCAAGACTAGTGAATTTCTCATAGCCATAGCACATTGCCAAATCCTCTATAACATCATTGCAGTGCATGACATCATTTCTATATGATGGTATAGTAACCTCTATCCGTTTTCCAATCTTCACATCATACTGCATTCTTTCCAATAGATTTTTAATCTCCTTGTCACTCAGTTCTATTCCCAGCACATCCTTTATCCGTGATTTATCAAACACAATTTTCTCATTAAAAATATATGGTGCACTAACATTGGTTCCATATTTTGTTTTCCATGGATATGCTGCTGTCACAGATTCTATTTTTGCTCCTCTATCCTGCAATGATAGAGCAAATATATTTGCAGCCAATAGCACTGCCTTGTGATCAGTTCCAGTAACTTCTATAAACAGATTTTGAGAACCAGGTTCTACCTTTCCAATATAATTGCTATTTATGATAGGAGGAAATGACAATACCTCTTCCTTAGAATCAATGAATAGTGGAAACAATTTATGTTCATATAGAATATAGCCATATTCTTTTCCCTTTGGATGTTCTTCCAACACTTCCTTTAGTGAAACAGATTTTTCAAATTCCAGTGGTATAAATTTAGCCTGTGTTGGATCAACTGCTCTATAATGAACTGGAAACTTTATTCTATCATGATTATAGATTCCAACTGAAATATGCTTTCTTTTTTTACCATAGTTTTCTGCTAATTTATCCTGCAGTTGTATTAAATCCAATAACAATTCTTCACTCACATTCACACTCTTAGCAATAAAACCAGCAATAAATGGTCTTATTTCCATCAGTTTTTTGTCAACAATTATTTTCTTGCCACTGTTCTTGAAATTTATTTTAGGAATACCTTTTTCTTTTCCATTATACCCTCTGATTGCTCTGGCAACACCCTCAACACACCATAGATCAGGTCTGTTTGTATCACCTATCTCAAGCTTAGTTCTTTTATTCTCAGTAGATTCCATCTCTCCTTTAACTATTTCCAGGTCTAGCTCAGTTACCTTTTTCCTGGCAAGTTTCTCCAAAGTTTCTATTGACACTTCAATTGTTGGCATTTTTAAAACCTCATCTATTATTTTTTATTATGAATGAGTTTTGAAATCAGGAGTATTTCTGTTTGATCTTCAATTGAGCCTAGCTCATTGAGACCTCAAAAGAACTTTTCTTTTGCAGGAATACGACTGAATTCTCAAGTTGTACTAAACAACTTGAAAGACTTATTATTTCATCTTAACTCTACCATATAGCAAATTCTCTAATCGTTCTGCATCTTTTATTGGTCTTTCATCAAAATATGTGACAAATGAATCTCCATTATCTTCATTCTCCAATATTATTGTGAATTTATTTTTATTTGTACTAAATATACATTTTTGCATCAGTATATGAAAATGCCATTTTGTTTTATTCTTGTAATAACTCTCAGCCTTTTTCATTGTTAATGAAGATATAATATCATTTCTTTATTAACAAGATAAATGACTTTCTTCGAAAGTCATTTTGTTCTTGTATAGGAAAGTATATTGATAATTATTTCCTATATGAGAATTAGCGAGCTTGCGAAGCAAGGTCGCTTTGTTCCCATATCATCAAATTTTATCTCTTTCATAATAATCACCTAGTCATCTTCATCATTGCCTGTATACCCACACTGACCTACTCTTGGAGAATTAACTATCGGAAATAACATCTCATCTCCACATTCATGCTTTTTTGCGCATGTTTTGCAAAATAAATATTTTCTATCTTCACACTTACACTCATCACAAATCTCTGTAGCTTTTGCTTTGCATAGATTACACTCAAATATAGGCGCTTGGTTTCTAGAGACCAATTTAATACCCGCTTTTAATTTTCCATGTCTTGCTTCTATAACTTTAAGTAATAAATGAGTAGTTGTTCCAAAATCATATTCATGCTCAAAAACAAGTCCTGGATTTAAGATACGTGATAATGGAGCCTTCATTAATACACCACCGAGATCGCGAACAGATTCTTTATCACTATGATATTCAATTCCATTGATTGTAAAGCAACTTAAATGGCCACAGCATTCTAGCCAAATGTTCCTAAGAAATAAATCTAAGTCACTAAGTATAGAAAAGCTGTTTATTTCCAAGAACAGCCAATAATCACGACCTCCAGAAATTTGTATTAGAAACACGACATTCGTGTCATCTTTATTCATTATGCTTTCAAAAAAAGAGTCTCTTGATTTGCAAGTCTGAAGATGCTTAGACATTCCGCCTTTAGTAAGCATTTCTGAACAATACAGACATTTTCCTATAGTTCTTTCTGACATTAATACAACACCTTTGCATTTTTTAGATAATTCAAATCATTACTAAATAACTGCCGAATATCATTTATTCCAGCAGATAGCATGAACAGTCTATCTATTCCAAGACCCCATGCAATCACAGGATCTTTTACACCCAGTGGATCTGTTAACTCATGTCTAAATATTCCAGCTCCACCCAGTTCAAGCCATCCAAACTGTGGATGCTTTGCCATTAGCTGACAACTAGGTTCTGTAAATGGAAAATAACTAGGCATAATTTTTATCTCAGTTGTGTTTGCAAATTCTTTTGCAAACATTCGTAATAATCCAAAAAGATGTCTTAGATTAAGTTCTTTATCAATAATAAAACCACCAAGCTGATAAAAATCAGGCAGATGTGTTGCATCAACCACATCATATCTAAAACATCTAACTAATTGAAAATACTTTCCAGGTATTTTAAGTTGTGGTGAACTCAGTGTTCTAGGTGAAATAGAAGTATCCTGTGATCTTAGTATAAGTCTGTGTGCTCTTTTAACATTATACTGATATTCCCAGCCCTTTGATTCCTTTGTACCATTTTCATGCACTTTTTTAACAGCATTGAGAATATTTTTATCAAGATCTTTTGCATGACTAGGATTTTTTAAAAAATAAGCATCATGTATATCACGAGCAGCATGATGCTGAGGCATATACAATGCATCCATGTTCCAGAATTCAGTCTCTACAATTGGTCCAGACATTTCTTCAAACCCAAGACCAACCATTTTTTGTTTTACCCAATCAAGAAATGCAGCATATGGCTGTTTTTTTCCAGCATATACCCTTTTCCCAGTTGCCTGAATATTATACTCTTTCAATGTCACATCTCTCCATACACCAGTTCCTATTAATTCAGGTGTTAGAATACCAATTTCCTTACCCTTTAATTTTTCTGCCCTTGTTCTAACATCATCTCTTATCTCTTCAATAAGACCTCTCTGTATTAATAACAAAACCATGTCATCTGTTACATGTTCACCATTTTCAACTTTTCTTAAACAATACTCTTCTTCATATTTTTCAGGTATTCTTGATAATGATACATATCCTCCTTTCAGTTCAATGAACCCCTTTTTCTTTGCCCATTGTATTGCTATGCTAAAATTCTTAATAACCTGTTTAGCTTCATCCATTGTCATAACTTTTCTAATCTCCAGAGCTCTAATCAATTGGGTCTCTGGTAAGCCATGATCAAGACACTCTTTTCCCTCTTTTGTCAATCTGTACATAATACCAATTATACTCATTATATAATATATAGTTATAGTCATGACAAAATTATTCAGACGTTTGTCCTTACTATACATGATGAAACAGGGTTTCATCTGTACAGGCAAAGATTTATTTTGCCTTGTATGTCAAAGACATATAGTGAACCAACTAAAGAATCAGATATGATAATAGTTGGTTCATATACATGGTTGAACATACTTCAGCCTGTACAGGTGAACTCTATGAGTTCACCATGTATAGCAACCAATGAAATATAATACATGAAGGAATTTTTAATTCCTTCTGTACAGGAGAAACACCGTTTCTCCATGTACCGGATTACTTCATTGGCTTGTTATAAATATCATGATATTAAGTCTAGAAAGTTATGTCTTGTACTATAAATATTATACTTATTTACTTACTTGGCTTGCTATAATTCTAAAAAAGAAGTAGTCTACTCTTTTTTCTCTTCCTTTGGCTTAGGTGGGAATATCTCTAGCAATGGTTTTTCTCCTTGTTTTGTAACCTTGCAATTTACCTGTGAAATTTCTAAAGAGATTGTATTACCACGAGCTGTTTTTCTTTTTCTAAGACCTTTTTTCACATCCATTAAATGTTTTTTTCTTCTTGGTCTTGCTTTAAAACCAGTACCTTTTGTAAAAAGCATTGATTTCTTTACACTACCATCAACATCTTTTAACATAGGAAATCCACTGTTATCATGACCTCCTGTGATAGTCAGTTCATATCCCTCTAATCCAAGAAAATCTCCTGATAATGTTTCTCCTATCTTTTTTCCAAGAATAGGACATTCTTTTTGATCTTTTTCAACCTGTACACTTCTCTCTTTATCAGATATTACAAATTTGAATAATGCCATTTTAAAACACCAAAATTATTATATTCCTGTATCCATTTCTTTGCTAACAATGTTTAAAAAGGTTACTTTCATATTTTTCTTGATTTCTATTTGCCTGTTATTAGCTCTGTTACTCAGAAACTAACTTTAAATAACTTCACGTTATATTATATAACATGGTGTTATTATGGTAAGAGCAAATCTTGAATTAGATGATCAGACAAATAGAGTATTAAACATTGTCAAGGCACAACATGGACTGAATGATAAATCAGAAGCATTGAACCTAATTGTTCATGAATTTGAACAAGAAATCATGGAACCTGAACTTAGGCCAGAATTTATTGAGAAAATGAAGAGAATACAAGAACAGAAAGCTATTAAGATTGGTAGTGTTGAGCAGCTTAGAAAGAGGTATTCTTGATGTATTCAATTTCTATTAAGCCTGAATTGGACGAGAAACTTGTGGATATTAAAAAAAGATATGCAAAACATTTTGAGATAATAATGAAAAAAGCAGAAGAAATAGTTAGGAATCCATATCATTACAAACCACTAAGATCCCCTATGCAACACATGAGAAGAGTCCATATTGATAAACACTTTGTTCTGATATTTTCTATTGATGAAAAAGCAAAAACAGTAGTTTTAGAAAATTTTGATCATCATGATAATATTTACAAAAGATAATCGTTATGCCAGTTTGACACCATTTGGACATTTCTTATCAGGTACTGCTAGCACTACATTTCCATTGTCTAGAATAAATCCTGTGACAAGAACTTCTGAAACAAAACCTGCTATACATGGTTGAACATAGTTCAACCTGTACAAGAGAAACTCTGTTTCTTTTTGTGTTCTTTGGTTCAAAGTTTGTTACGCAAATAACTTGTTTTCCCGCGAGTTCTTCTTTGCTATAAAGTGCTGTAATCTGGGCACTTGAATTCTTGATACCCAGCTCTCCTAAATCTACTCTTAGTTTGAATACAGGTTTTCTTGCTTCTGGAAAATCCTTGACATCTACAATAGTACCAACCCGCAATTCCACTGATTCCAACTCTTTCCATGATATTGTCATAATCATCATTCATATGAAACAAATAAAAAAATATGCTTACAATCATAAGACATGGAAAACGAAAAAAAAATTACAAACCACTGGATGATGCTGGTTTTGCAGTATTGGCAGCATCTGCATATGCTATCATTATAATTGCTTCTGATTGTCTTTCACAATATCCACTAGTTACCAAAGAAGTTGATAAATTCATCAGTGGGTTGTATTCTTTCTAATAATTCATCTATCTCACCGAACTCTGTGTATTTAATTTACAACATTTGCAGATAACAGCCATTTCCACAATGGAATAAAGATTATCTTCTTGCCGTCATGTTTTTCATTTGCGTCATGATTCCATGTAATTATTGTTGCTTTTTTTAATTTGAATTCTTCCATGGCTCGCATCAATGATGAAATCTCCCGTTTTCTTGTTTCAGATAATTTTATATCATAACAAACCTGCATTAGCTCACTGATTTTCATTCCTTTTTTTATGACAAAATCAACCTCTTTCTGCTGTACATCCTGCCAATAGAATATTTCAATTCTTCTGTCCTCCATATGTCTTCTGTTCAATTCAAGAAATACACAATTCTCCATCAACCTAGTGAATTCATCTGATAACTTGTAACCAACAGCATTGACCATTCCAGTGTCTATGCAATAATATTTGTTTATCTCCCTCATCTGTTCTTTTAGTTTTGATGAGAACTTTTTCAATGAAAATGATAGGAAAGATTCTTCAATAAAAGAAATATATTTTGAAACAGTATCTGTGGATATATTGCATGCGCTTGCAATGCTTCTATGACTCATTGTTTTTGATGAGTGGCTGGTTAGATAATAGGCTATTTTCTTTATTATTTCATAATTTGCACCATGTCTGGCTACTATATCCTTACTTAGGACGTCATCGAATATATGATTTAGATAGTTATTCCTATTAAATGTGTTCATTTTTAACGTTTCAGGAAATCCACCATTTTTTATATATTTCTCAAGAAAGTGCATTATTTCAGCTTTATGATGTTCTAGAAAATTCATTTCAAAATTATTCCATCCATTAAATCTCAGATATTCTGCAAAAGAAAATGGAAATAATATAAATGTGTTATGACGGCCTGTCAGCACTCTTCCTATATCTGATTTTAGCAGAGAAGAAGATGATCCTGAAACAAATATCTGAGCAAACTCTCTTGTGTCATATAATGTTCTTACCCAACGTTCCCATCCCTTTTTCTCCTGAACCTCATCCAATAATATATGGGAAATCTTTGGGTTTATTTTTTTGCACTCAAGTAATATCTCATCAAAATCTGCATCATATATTTCATTGTCGTCAAAATTCAGCATTGTAATATTTTTTGCATCAATTCCAGAAGAAATAAGATTTTGTATGGTCTGATAAAGAAGAAATGTTTTTCCACATCTCCTTACTCCGATGATATCTTTTATCTGCTGGAGCTTTAGGCTCTTTCTAATGTCCGCAAGTTTGTCCCTTTCTATGGCTATTAATTCCTGCCTGACACGCTTTTCAGCCCACCATGGATTCCATCTTCGTAAAGCATCTGATAACATACATATATATTGCGATACACGTATTTAAAGATGTCGACGCCTGTAGACATAATAGTCCTTTTTTGTCTACGTTAATAGACATTTTATATGTTAATAATATTTCTTTAGCGTTCATTTGAATTTACTCATATCTAAGTGCTTCAACTGTGGCTGAAAAATCAGCCAGCACTTTGTACTATTTTCGTAAACTCAATAGCACTTCTCCTTGAGAACCCTCTAGGCATTTATTCATATCTAAGTGCTTCAACTGGATCTAGCTGTGATGCACGGCGTGCTGGGAAATATCCTGATAGAGCGCCGATTATTACTGAAAACAGAATTGCAAATGTAACCAATTCTAATGATATTGCAGGTGCAAATGAAATACCGCCCATGCTACCCTGTGTACTTGACATAATCATACCAAGACCTAGTCCAAACAAAGAACCCATTATAACTCCTATTACTCCACCTACAAAGCCAATTAAACTAGCTTCAACAAGAAATATGTTTTTAATATCCTTGTTCTTTGCTCCCAATGCTTTCAGTATTCCTATCAGTCTTGTTCTTTCCATTACAGACATGAACATTGTATTTGCAATTCCTATTGCTCCAACTAACAGAGCAATGGCTGCTATGCCTCCTAGGAAAAATGTAAATGTTGATGTTATCTGACCTATTCTTGCTTTTAGTGTGTCAGAACTTGTTATGGTAAAATCTTCTTCACCAGGAGGATTTTTATGAGAAGCTCTTAATCTAAGATTAATATCTTTCACAACCCTGCTAAGATCTACATTATCATAGGCTTTAATGACAATTGCATTTACCTCTCTACTGCCTGACTCTTGAAACATATCTTTTGCATCTTCTATTGAAATAGCAATTCCACTATCAACAACTGAAGCAGCAAAACCACTGCCTGGTTTTAGAACACCAATTACTCTGAAAGAAATTCCTTTTATCTCTAGCATGTCGCCTACTCTTATTTCTTTATCAAAAGTATCTTTTGCTATTTTATTTCCTACAACAGCTACTCGTCTATCTGATGAAGAGAGCATTCTTCCGTTTTCAATATCAACAATATTAAATATTTTCCACAATTCTGGAGATGAACCCTCTATGGGAATGGTTGCTGTTTCTTGTCTAAAAACAACATCTGCGCTTTGGGTAACAAGTCCATCAACATACTCTATTCCATTTATTCCCCGCAGCATTGCTATGTCTGTTGTGGTCAGTTTTCCTGCAAGTGCCTGTGTTCCAAATCCTCCTGAACCAAACATTGTATTTGAGTTTGTATTCGTCTTACCAGGAGAGATAAATACAACATTTCCGCCAAAAACATCCAGTTGTTCTGTTAAACTCTTTTCAAAACCCTGACCAATTGAAACAAGACCCACAACAGCTGCGATACCTATTATAATACCGAGAACAGTGAGCCAGCTTCTCATTTTTCTATGGAACAGACTATTCTTAGCAAGAGCAAAATAATCTCTAGAACGCATCTAACCACGCCTTTTATAAAATATATATGCAACAAAAGCTATTATTGCTATTAGGATGATATATAATAGGTAGTTTGGCTGCTCTTTTGTCTGTGTTAGTGTAGCAAAATTTATACCAACTGTTTTATCTACAATTATTCTTACTCCTGTTGTATCTGTATATTCAACAGAAACATTCAAACTATTGACATCTTTATTCAGTGCCTGCAGCTGAATAGATGCTACTGTAAAATCACCTGGATTAAGGTTTCCTAGAAATATAGTTGAACCGCCTATTATTTTCCAACCATCTTGTTCAGATACTTTTATTGTGGTTCCTGTTGCTGTATTTACTCCTATGTTTGCAACTGATAATGATAGGGTATTGTCTTCTAGATTTTGCTGAGCAACATCAAAATTAGTTATTCCTCCAACAATAAATGCAATCTGAGAAGTCCTGGTATCTGTTGTACCAAATCTTTGGAATGAAAGAACAACATTGATAAGATGAACTCCTTGAGCTATGCTTGGATCTGCTATCATATTGAATTCTACAATAGCTGAATCATTAACACCAAAAAATTGTATAATCTTTCTATTATCCTGACCTAGTGAAAGTATTTTCTTATCTGGGTCACTCCATATTATACTAAGATCATTTACAGGAGCTTTTCCAGAATTCTTTAGTACAAATTGTACTTTTGTGGATTTACCTGGTATTAGTGTATCTGGATCAACTGAATCAATGTTAACATCTATTTTTCCAATTATATTTATTGTGAGCTCAGATATCTGGGCTGCTGCTGAACCTTTTCTATAATGTTTTATTTTTAGAACAGCATTTCCATTGGCTGCATTGTCTGCAACAGTGAGTTTGTATTTTGCCTTTACTCCTTCTGAATCAAGGAATGCATATTCTCTTGTTGCGTCTTCTCCTACTTCAAGTGAAAATGGAAATTCTGGAAGAATCTCTGTTACATAGTTATCTATTCTTGTTCCACTGTTTTTTATACTAATCCATAGTTCCATGGATTTTCCTGGTTCTGCTGGTGATGGATCATATTTTAGTATATTTACAGAAATGCTTGGATCTGAATTAAGCTGGCTAAAGCCACTCACTGAAAATATTCCAATAAACAGTCCTATTATCAAAATGCTTAATATTAATTTTTTCATGTAAAATCACATATAGGTGTTTTACATCCTGTATATCATTCATACTATTTATTATTTGGAATGATATGCAAGATATTATTTCCTTTTATTGCTTATTATTTTTCCATCTTTTATCTCTATGGTTCTTTGAGCATGTTTTGCAACATCTTTATCATGAGTTATTATGATAACTGTCTTTGCTGCTGTTTTATTTATTCTAACGAGTGTATTTATAACTTCTTGACCTGATTTTGTATCAAGATTTCCAGTTGGTTCATCTGCTAATATTATATCAGGGTCTACTGCCAATGAACGGGCTATTGCTATTCTCTGTCTTTGTCCTCCTGATAGCTGTGATGGCATATGAGTTGCTCTATCAGACATATCAACTAGTGCTAATAACTCGTTTGCTTTTTTTTCTCTTTCTTTTTCAGTCCATTCTTGTATCATCAGTGGCAATTCTACGTTTTGTCTTGCATTTAGAGTAGGATAGAGATTGAAGAATTGGAATACAAATCCTATTTTTTTACCACGAAAATCTGCAAACTCATCTTCAGATAACTTACTTACATCTTTACCATCCATGATAACTTTTCCATGACTTGGCTTGTCTAATAATCCAACAATATGAAGAAGTGTTGATTTTCCTGATCCTGACACACCAGATATTGCTACAAACTCTCCTTTATTTACAGAAAAATCTACTCCACGAAGCGCTTCTACTTTAACATCATCCATCTGATATACTTTTTTAACATCTCTTAGTTCAATGACTGGTTTCATAGTAAGTGTTTGTTATTAAGAATTAAATAGGCTGTGTCTATGATTATAGTATGTGTCATAATTATAGTGCAAGACATAACTTTCTAGAACAATATTATAGTTATGTCTTCACATATAGTAAGGACAAAAATATAATAACTCTAATTAGTTTTGTCCATTACTATAACTAGAATATTATTGTGACACATACTATATGCAGAATGCATAATTATGTTCTAAATAGTTATGCATTCTACTATAGTAGTATGTCTGAAACAAAAACATCTACAATAAAGACATATACTCCTAAAGATCTTAGACAATTGGAAGGATCTAATCTTTTTGGTCTTGGTCTTTATGATAACAGAGGGGTTGAGGTCAATTTTCAAGGAACTTCTAATTCTTATGAATCTCATGGAGGATTGATAATGCCACATACTCATCAGCATGATGAGATTATTTTTCTGATATCAGGTAATTACGGAGATTTTAATAAAAAACATATTGTAAAAAATACTGATTCTGTATCAATAATACGTTCAGGCACTAAACATGGTGGACATGCAAATGGTTTTTGGATAAGCATAAAGCCAAAGACATATCAGACTACAGGAGGATCATGGTCAATTCGTGGTGAAAACATTGACACACTTGATTATAAAAATGATTATACAGATCAGCCATTGACAATTGTATCAGGAAAAGACTGGTATGCTCAATTTATAAATGATCTACAGCCGGACTTTCTGGCAATGACTGATGTTATTGGTGGAAGATGTCCTAGTGTTACTGTGTTTGATACAACAAAACCATTTGACAATGATCAGGTTTATGGTGAAAAGTTTCTTGCACTAAAGTTTGGAGAAATACCAGCAGAATTCTATGATATGCATGATAGGAAATGAATATTTATTTTGTACTCAATTCTAATTTTGTTGATGTCTCTGCTTTCAGTGTTATCTCTTCTCCTTTTGTAATATTGTAAAAATCTGCTATCTCTTTCGGAAATCTCATTATCAATGCTTCTCCGAGAGCGCCAATTTTCACAGGAATTCCTTTTTTGAGTTTGTTGAATACGAGCATTTTTTGCGCATCTTCTGTATGAAGAATAATCTCATCACACTGTTTGCATTTCCATGCTCTTATTTGCATTCCTTCAATTTTCATCTCCTTTTTTCTCATCAGACTATTACATTTCATACATCTGTGTTCTGCATCCCATATATCTCTTTTCATAATA
>JAZDMZ010000105.1:0-4414 GCA_043800495.1 Candidatus Aenigmatarchaeota archaeon | reverse complement strand
CTATTTCATTCATTGCTTTCACCAACAGCTTTGCTCAGTAATTTTATCAATAGCTAATTTCTTACTTTGTTCATGATTAGTCATTATAACTTTTATAAAGTCCTGTTCTCTTCTGTCAGAAATATATGCATCAAAATAACCTATTACTAATCTGAGATATGGGTTGCCTTGTTTAGGAACTACTTTTTCTAATAGTCCTTTTGCTTTAATTCTGTCGCCTTTTTTTGCAAGCATACAATAGTCTCTTGAGTGAAACACAACTTTTTTTAGTTTCATGTTATCAATAGCTAATTTTTCATTGTGTTCAAAATTAGTTATGATACTATCTTCTACATCATAACAACCAGGTCTTACAACAGAACTTGTGTTGTCTTGTACAATAGCTTCTATCTCAGCAGTACCAATATCATGATAGGTTTCCTGACCCCATTTAAACCAAACCTCATCCTCTTTTTCAGCTGCAAATATAACAAATAATGTGCTGTTGAAAAATCCTTCTGATTTCTTTTTCAGCATATCTTTTACAAACTGATTTTTATCAAATATTGCAAATCTGTTTCTTTTGTTATAAAATTCTATCCATTGTTCTGCTGTTTTCCATTGTAATAGTGGATGACTGGCTGTTTCAAGATATTTCATAAGTTTCCAGTAGTTTTGTTTTCCATAGACAACGATGTTTATGTCAGATATTTTTGAAAGATAATGTCCCATGAGTGTTGAATAGGTAAGACCAAGATCTTTTTGCGATAGTCCGCTTTTCATTAAAAATTTAACAAAACCATAAACAGTTATTAGATGTTCGTCTAGAGATTCTCTAGGCATACTCATTAATTCACTAAGACCTCTTCTAGGAAAATATATTTTTTCAATATCATCTATATGAACAGAGAAGAATAGTCTATCTTTGTTGTGAATAGGGCTCTGGAAAATATGATTAGGATAGTGTTTTTTAAAATCTTCTATATATTGTTTTAATTCCTGTTTATCAATCCACATGTTTAGTCTGTTCATTTTGTTGCCAGAGATAAATCTAAAGCTTAATGAATTGCTTGCAATTCTGTCAGTTGGAATATATTTTGGTTTGACAATTATGTGTTCTCCAGGATGTTCGTTTCCATAGACCTGACAATGCAAGCCATCTTTGGTTGTTATTATCGAAGATTCATAAAAGTGCATTTAATCACCAGTATTTTTAGTTTATTTATTTGCGTCTCTAACTTCACTATGCTCAGATATGATAGATTTAATATATTCTTTTTCTCTTCTATCACATGTATAGGCATCAAAATAGCCAACAACAATACGATAGTATTTTTCTCCTGTTTTAGGTGTTACAAGTTCAAGAAGTCCACAGGCTTTTATTTTCTCTCCTACTAGTGCTTGTTGAATAAATGGGATAGAGTATGTAACAACACGTTTAATTGATATCTTTGGATCAATTGCAACTTTATCAATAGCTTCGCTATGTTCAGTTATTTTACCATCTGTTATTTCATAAAGACCAGGTCTTACATGGCTGTTGTAGTGATCTGTTACCATGCCTTCTATGGTTGCAGTTCCTATTGGCTGGTATTTTTCATCACCCCACTCAAACCAGGTTTCATCAGGTTCTTCTACTGTGAATAATGTAAATACGTTTTCTCCAAACATACCTTCATATCGCTTTCGTTCCATGTGTTTTACATATTCATCTTCTGTGAAATGTGATGATTCAGATGTTTTATGGTCTTGGTAGTATTCTCTCCATTCTTGATCAGATTTCCATCTTAATAATGGGTGCTGCGCTGTTTTTAGAAAATTTAATATTTTCCAGCCATTGTCTTTTCCATATATTAGAATATCTATATCTGATTTTCCTGGAGTATAGTTGCCAAGAAGAGTAGAATGTGTTATTCCAATATCCTTTGATTTAACATCAGCTTTCATTAGCAGTTCAATCAATTCAACCACATGTGTAAGATAGTTATCAAGATCTTTTTTTGGCACTGAAAGTAGTTCTTGAACACCTTTTCTGCTGTCATGGACAGTTTTTATCTTATTTATTGGAACAACAAAAAACCAGTTTTTGTGAATAGGACATTCATAGATATAATCAGGAAATTTTTGCTTGAATTGTTTTAGATAATCATTTAGAACATCTTTTTTTGCAAACAGATTAAATCTTAGCAAACATTTTTCAAATAAATATCTGTATTTTAAACCTTGTCCTGTTATTGCATTTTTTGGAATATATTTTGGTTTTACTATCACAAATCCAGGAGGATGTTCGTTTGCATAGCTTTTGCATTGAAATCCATCCACTGTGTCTATTAAAATCGATTCATAAAAATGCATCTAATCACCGATAGCATTGACTTCTATATCTTTTGGTATATCAACATCAAGTAGTTTTAGTATTGTTGGACAGATCTGTCTTATGTCAATGTCATCAAGTTTTTTGCTAATGACTGATTTTTTGTCTCTAGCTAAATCTTCTGCCGAATATTTAGCTAAATTATTAGTCATTATAAATATTCCCTGTCTTGAATGTCCTGCTGTATCTGCACCAATGGCTGTTTTCCATGAGTATAATCCATTTTGTCCAAGATCTGGATTAGATGCCCATCTAAGATCATCAAAATATACTGTTAGATCAGGGCACTCGGGGGTAGATGTGTTTTTGTAGATATTTTCTGCAAAATATATTTTTGTTTCAATTGCATTTCCTTGATCATCTTTTATTTCCATGAGTTTTTTTGCTATTTCTTTTCTGATTTTTTCATAATTTTTATCAGCAAGTTTTTTGTTGATATAGATTCTGGCATTGTATGCACCACCACCATATGCAATGGATTTTTCAAAATCAACAAAAGATATACTGAAACGAGTTGGTTTATCTATTTTGGTAATAGCTGATTCTTCTGATGAAGAATCAGGCATTTCA
This sequence comes from Candidatus Aenigmatarchaeota archaeon, assembly GCA_043800495.1. Taxonomy (GTDB): domain Archaea; phylum Aenigmatarchaeota; class Aenigmatarchaeia; order GW2011-AR5; family JACRAC01; genus JACRAC01. The sequence continues at coordinate 1,491 of JAZDMZ010000105.1, read as the reverse complement.
AGAACAAGATAGCCTTGTTGAATAAGCCAGTTGTTTATGTTTATTTTTCCTTCTTGTTTTATCATACCATGATCAGAAGCAACTATTATTGTTGTGTTTGTGTTGTTTTTAGTGTCTTGGGCTTTTATTTTCTCTAGGATAGTTCCTAGTCTTTTATCAAGATAGATATAGTAGTTTTTTAGAGCATCTTTGAATTCTGAATCTTTCACAAAATTCCTATGAGTACTATCAAAATGATTCCATAGCATGTGTTGAAGCCTATCTGATCCTATCATTATTCCTATGAATAGATCCCAGTCCTTGTCTAAAAGCTCTTCTAAAAGAGCTAGTTGCATATCAGTCATTTCATATGTATTTTTTATCAATAGACTAGTTTCAACTCCTTTATGGCCTGCTAGACCTACTGCAACATCAAAGAATAATTCTGGGTTTTTCATTGCTTTTATTTTGTTTTTTAGTGATTCTGGATAGGTGCAGTTAGAATTAATACTAGGTGTTAGAAAACATGAAACCATTATGCCATTGATAGGTTTTACTGGATATGAGAGAGGAACAAATAGTGAAATGGTTTTCTTTTGCTGTTTTGTTAAAATATCCCAGATAATATCACATTTAATATTGTCTGATGAAACCAGTTTTGTGTTTCCATCGCTGTCTTTGAATGTATAGCTGAATACACCTATCTCACTAGTATCTTTTCCAGAAAACATTGAGTTCCATGCAACTATGGTAGATGGTGGTATTGCACTATTAACTTTGGCATGTACACCATTTTGTATCAGGGATTTTATATTTGGCAGTTCATCTAGCCATCTGTCAAATATGAGCTCTGGTGGAGCACCATCTATACCAAAAACAAATACTTTGTTTTTCATGATTTCACCGATTGCAAACAACTTCATTTCATTCATTAATCCTACAAATAGCTAAATTTTGCTACAGCAAAATTTAGTCATTATAGATATCCCAAAGACTTTAGCCGTTTTTTAACATCATTTTCAGCTTCTTTACTATATACTTCTTTGTCCTGATCAGAGCTTACTGTTAATGTTTGCCTAAGTACATAGACAACAAAACTTGTTACTGAATTAAAGCCAGTGCCTTTTATTCTCTGTTCAATTTTTTTTGCCAATGGTTCTGGGATTGAGACTGTTGTGTATTTTACATTTGCCATATTTTTCACCAATTCTTATCAATAGCTGATTCTACTGAATCAGATAAAATACTTTTATTTTTATAAAACACAAAAAATAAGCCAATATAAATACTAGTAGTTCCAATGGCAATTGTGTATTTTATAATCAATGGAGATTGATCTATCATAAATGCATATACAAGTGCTATGATATTTGCTGCTAGATATACAACAAACATCATTAAACTAACTCCACTCGTGTCTTTTGTTTTTATTGTTTTTACCATTTGTGGTATAATCATGACTGAAAATAGTATTGTTGCTATCCATCCAAGCATTTGTGCTAATTCCATTTT
>JAZDMZ010000087.1:0-6451 GCA_043800495.1 Candidatus Aenigmatarchaeota archaeon | reverse complement strand
CATTTATAATAAAATCAATTAGCATGAGGTTTCAAAAATGATTGATGGGAAGATAATTGGAGTTGTACTAGGAGTTATGCTGGGAATTGTGTATCTAATTCCAGGAGATAAGATATTGATGCTAGGTGTTTCATTAATAGTCTTGTTTGTTGCAATTGGATTGTTGTATTACAAGAAATTTGTAAACAGAAATGATTCTCTATTAAGCATGTTGGCATATTTTACTGTAATCATAATATTAATATTTTACATTGTTCCTGGCTACGGTGTTTCATATAGTCAGGGAACTGTATTAAATGATAATTGGTGGGAGGCTCTTAATTGGATAAAGGCAAATACTGATGAATGTGCTGTTGTTGAAACATACTGGGATCCTGGACATTTTATTGTAACTATTGCTGAAAGACCTGTTGTGTTTGATGGAGCTGGACAAAATGTGTTGTTTACAAGACCTAGTAGTAGTACTGAAAATGGTCTGGTATTAGAACAGTATGATAATGGTATTACACAAATTAAGAAATATGATAATGGCAATGTTACAACTGCAAGAATAAAGGATATTGGAATATCATTGTTTACATCAAATGAATCATTGGCATATGATATTATAAAACAATATGCAAAACCAGGATGTAAAGAGGTTTATTATATTGCAAGCAGTGATTTGATATACAAGAGTCAGTGGTGGACTTATTTTGCAACCTGGGATCCACTGAAAGATAATCCAAAAGGAACTGCATTTAATTATATTCCAATTCAGATGGCTAGTAAAAAACCCTTATTTAGCTATGGAACTGTTGGATTTAATTATCCTGTTTCACAGAGCCAGTCTTTTGTAATATATCAGCAGAATGATACATATAGAGCATTGTTCCAGCAGGATAATCAGTTCGTAAGAGTGCAAAAAATTGTATATCCTGCTGCCAGTGGTTTTATTACATATGAGGATCCTGAGGCAGAGGTAAAGGGAACTATATATGTTATTGATTCTAGTCTAAGTATGATATTCTTTATCTCACCACAATTGGATAATGCAATGTTTACAAGAATGTTCTTATATGATGGTGCTGGATTAGAACACTTTGAACTTGTAAAAAGCTGGGGAGGAGAGGTAAAGCTGTTCAAGGTAACTATAGATGATTCTGTGGAAACAGCAAAGCCAGTTAATACAACCACAATTAATGCAACTGATTTTACCGGGCTTTTGGAGAATATTAGTGTTGTATAATTAGACTGATTTAATATATTTTATAGAATTTGTAAAAAATGGATTTGCTATTCTTACAGCTTTTTTGGTTCTTATCTTATTCTTCATTACATTTATTTTCTCTATCGTTGCTTTTTTTGCTTCTTCTATAGACATTTTTTGTAATCTTTTTTCAAAGAAAAATTTAAATGTGTCTTTAACAAAAATAATTCCATCTGCATCTTGAATAATCTGTTCTTCTATGGATTTTGCCTTTGAACCAAAACCATGCCTCTTTATACAATTTAGTATTCTCATTTTAATCTCATCTGGAATATCATATCTTGATAGGAATTTTATTGAAAGCTCAGTACTTTTGTTTTCATGATCTTCTCCTGCATCAGCACCAATATCATGTAATAATGCTGCCATTTCAATGACAAATTTGTCACCATCACAATTCTTTGCTAAATGTAATCCATATTTTCTAGCTCCTAGAACGTGTTTTAAATAGTGTTTATCAGAACCTTGTTTTGTAATTCTGGATTTTGGTACATTTTTTCTCATAAAGTTATTTGTTTCTCGGAGTATTGTTTTTTTGTTCATTATTATGATAAGTATATTGTCTTTTAATATATTATATCTGCTGATGTATGTTGTCTGTACCATATCTAAGAACCATATCCGAATCGTTTTTCATAATCTTTATGATCAAACCATTCTAATATGATAGCCATTATCTTGATTTCATCTTTAGCGATTGTATAAATTAATCTCCAGGCATTTGGAAGATCATATTTCCACAGATTGTCTATTCTGTATTTTGATACATATTCCTTTGGCCAAAACTTTCTTGGAATCTTTATTCCACATTCTGGATTCTTTTTCAGATCATCAGTAGCTCTTTCCAGAAATTTAAATAATACTTGATCTCTTTGTCTAGATTTTTCATATTCTTCTTGCGTTTTCTCGTTAATAAATCCTACAAGAATCTCTGTCATTTTAGAATCAACTTTTTTTCTATGACTTTTTTCATGAGTTCTGGGTTCCATACCCAAACTATTCTACTGTCTTTGTCAATTATTATTTTGTTAATACTGACAAGATATTCTATGATCATAGAAAATGTCTGATACATTACTTTTTTTGGCAGAGCTTTCCATAGCTCTGTTTTTGTAGGATAGTAATCTAATTTTTTGATACTATCTTCTACCATTGCTACTGTATCAAGCCTTGGATAGTGTAAAATGTTCTGGTTCATGACTTATATAAGTATATATAACTATATAAGTCGGTTAAATAAGTGACTCATATACCTTTTCTAGTTTCTTTACTACATTGTTCCAGTCAAATTGTTTTGCTGTGGCTAGGCCATTTGCTGTCAGAGTCTTTTGAAGAGATTTGTTTTTTATTAGATTGATTATGGTTTTTGATAATTCTTGTTCGGTTATGCGCAGGCTGTTCTTAGAATCACAGAATTCATCATAGCAGGGAAGGGTTTTTATTACAACAGGTGTTCCAGAGGCCATTGCTTCTAGTACTGAGATGCCAAATCCTTCAACAGATGACATTGAGATAAATGCCTGGGCTGATTTTAATTCTTGGAATTTTTCTTCTTCAGATACATAGCCTAGGAATTTTACATTTGCATTTAATTTATTTGCAAGTTTTTCAAGATGTGGTTTTTGATCACCTGTTCCAATTATATGCAGTTCTAGTTTTGGAAATAGTTTATTTATAGCTGGCATTGATTGTATGATTTTGTCAACGTTTTTGTAATTAACAAGACGTCCAACATAGACTAGGTGGTTTGATTTTTTTGTCTTAGTTTTATTGATATGATCAAAGTCTATTCCATTTGGTATTATATAGGTATTTGGTTTGAATCCTAGTTTTTTTATCTTTCTAGCAGATTCTTCTGAGACTGTTATGATACCACTGTAATATAATTTTGAGTAAAATAGTTCAATGGCTTTTCCCATGTAGTAGAATGGAAATCTATAGTATTTTTTCCACTGATTCCAGTAAAGATCGTGTATTGTTAGTAGAAATGGTTTTTTTATAAAATATCTGAAGAATGAAAAAAGCCCTGCTATTTGGTTTGCATGGATTATGTCAAACTTCTTTAGTTCCTTTAGAAAAAATGGTGTTTTTAAAAAAAAGCTTGCCAGAGCTAAAAGTGATCGTTTTTTCATAGAATGTTTTAAACCAAATCTATGGATATGTATATTGTTTAGTATTTCTTCTGATGGCTGGTTATCTAGATTTAGTGTAAATACATGGACCTGGTGTTTTTTTGCCAACCTTGAGGCAACTTCATAAAACTGTCGTTCAGCTCCTCCTAACTGGTATGGATAAAATAGGTCTGTTAATATTGCTATTTTCATGATATCTACCTTTTTTACTAAGAATATAGTTGTGGAAGGGTTTTAATGTGTTATTTTACTTCAAACAATTCAAGTGCACCTGGATATTTGTCTTCTATCGTAAGAGTGAAATCATCTGTTTCGTGATCAAACAATCTTCCTTCTGATAATACACGATGCCAGAATGTTGGGTCTCTGCATGATTGCATGGCTTCTTTTCTTCGGAATGAATATCTCTCCATGTTCTCATCTACAGCTGTTAGAAATCTGGCTTCTCCGTATTGTTTATACCAACCATTCTCATCTTCTGCTGCTTTTCTGTCTCCTAATAAACCTGTGTGCATTACATGAAGATCAAATACATTTGAAGTCCCATTTATATCAAGATAATCACCTATGTTTTGTTCATTAATATCACGACAACTTAACCATGATTTTATTGTTTGTTCTGAAAGTGTTCCTGCATCAAGTTGTTCTATTCTCTGTCCTACTGCTCTTGCGACGTTTTCTTTTCTGTTGTCTTTGTATCCTAATTGTAATAATATAGAGAATGCTGGAAGACGTCTTGTTCTGCTGTCTGTTGGTGAAATATCATATAGAGTTTCTCCTTCTGGTTCTTCTGCTGTATATTCTGGTCTCTGAAATTCCTCAAGCTTATTACCTGCATGAAGAATTACCATGTCAATGTCTCTATTTCTAGAGTTTTCGTTTTTTAACACATCTCCATATAACAAAACATCTCTTATACTTGCTCCTGACCATGATCTTGTTAAAATTATTTTTGCAACACTTCGCGCAATTTCATAGAATGCTTCTGTTTTTGGATCAAGCCATGGTGTAACTAGTTCTAATGCTGCATGTACTTTGGTAGAATCTGTTTTAAGAATATATGTTCCGTTTGTTTTTTCTACATATCCTTGTTCTATTAACTGTCCTAGTGATCGTTCTACTGGAGATTTTCTATAATTTGTTGCGTTTGCAATAGCACCTGATGTAGATGGTCCTTTTACAAGTTCACCTAGAACTGCCAGATTTCGTAAAACCATTGTTTCCTGATACATTAACTAACTTTTATAGGAAAAGGATTTATAGCTAACCCAGTAAGTAATCAGGACTGCAAAGCGTCATGATTTTCTGCTTTTTTTGATAAAGGCTATTAAAGAAATCAGAAATAGCATTTATTAATTCACTGATTTTTGGAAAAAAGAAGTTTGATACAACTTCTTTCATGAATCTCCATAAATGTTCTATTGGATTCAGGTCAGGTGAGTAAGCAGGAAGCCAAAGAATTTCCAGCTTTTCCGACACACTCTCAATAAAGTTTATAACTTTCTTTGACTTATGCCAAGGAGCATTGTCAGCAACAAGAATTAAATGCTTTGTTGGATTGAGCATCATCAGATGCTCAATAAATTTTATGAAAATATCTGAATTTAACTTTCTAGATTTCATATGAAAAGATTTTCCAAGCACATGGCTTGTTGCGCCGAAAACATTGACTTTAGCATGGTTTCCAAAAGTTTCAACAATTTCTCTTGTTCCTTTCAATCCCCATCTTCTTTGTACATTTGGATGTTGTTTTACAGAGACCTCGTCAAGAAACATTAGCAGGTCTCTTGAAGAGAACTTATTGAATTTTCGCTTAAATCGCCTCAGAAACCCCTTTCTTTCAAGCTTGTCTGCAAGAACATATTTGTATATTGGTTTTATCAGCACAAACCCAAGTTTGTGCAAGAGAAGCCTTACAGCTTCTCTCTTTATCTTTATATGAAAATTCTTGAATATCCACCATGCCAAATTCTTGCAATTCCAATTACTGAACTTTAAGCCAAGATTTCTTGGCGACATTTGTACTGTATTTTTCAGTCCCTCTTGCTGTTCGCTTGTCAGTCTTGAAGGTCTTCCAGAAGGCCTGTCAGGATTCAATCCCTGCAATCCTTTTTCGTTGTACATTTTTACCCAAGAAAGAATAGTTTCGTAATCTCTATCAAGAATTTTTGCAATCTCTTTCCAACTATAATCAAAACTCAGATAGAGCGCTTGATAGCGCTCTCTAAGTCTTACATCTCTAGCTTTTTTGTAAAGCCGAATAAAATCTTCTTTTTTATATTTGCCTTTCAGCTGAATTTTTTCCATTATTCTATATGCTTTACTAAGAAATTAGCTTTTCGGTGTTGGTGTAAACATGTCGGGAATCTTTCATGGGTTAGCTATAAACGAATTTTTTATCATTCTGCAAATTATCAGGATTAATAGGATGTATTTGATAATATTATTATCATAAGCACAATGCAACTACAGGTTAAAGTCTGTAATGTGTCTGGGTTGCTTAAGCTTTTCAAAACCATTTGAATATGATAAGGTTTTCAAAATGAAATATTTGTTTGTTAGGAATGATGATGTTGGAGATGAATTTGACTGCAATGATGGAAGAAAAGAGATTTTGCAAAAGTTGGTTGATATCTGTGTAAAGGAGCAGGTTCCGATATTATTGGCAGTTATACCAAAAAAACTTGGCACTAATACACAAAAGTGGCTGAATAATATTGTCAGAAAATATCCAAAGATTGTTAGTGTATGTCAGCATGGCTATAGTCATGAAGATCGTGGGTGCAGGGAATTTGGCTCTTGTAGAACCTATAATCAACAATATGATGATATTAAAACTGGTTTGGAAATCATGAAAAAGGCTTTTGGAAAACATCCTAAACTATTCGTTCCTCCTCATAATAGATACAATGGAGATACTCTAAAGGCTTTGAAAAAACTTGGATTTTCTACAATATCTGCAAAATATAAAAATGATGTTATAAGAGGCACTATTAATCAAATTGGTAGAATAACTGGAATGAAAACTGTGTTTGGACTACCTGTTTCACACCACATGATGTATGTGAAT
>JAZDMZ010000053.1:0-2468 GCA_043800495.1 Candidatus Aenigmatarchaeota archaeon | reverse complement strand
CTGTGAGGATATCCATAAAAATTTTCTAGCCACCCTGTATTAAACCAACCTATTGGGATGCCTGATTCAAAGCCTTCACTGATCAACGTGATCACATCTTTCTGTAAATCGATATCTTCTTCCGTTGTATCAGCTATTAATACAGGTAGTTGTAATGCAGTTAGCATTATACATACAATAACGTATATCAAAATTTTATTTCTCTTCATTTTCATGTTCTTCTTGTCCCCTTAGCTATTTCTGGCATTTTTGAAGCAGAAAAACCATCTAGCTTGGAAAATCATAAGACTTAATACTATAATAATATTGTTATAGAAAGATAGTGGTCAGTGTTTTGAAGCACCCCCCTAAGGACAATAATTTTTACGCTATAAATTACATTAATGTCTATCTGGAAAAAACCATAAACTTCAGATGACTCACCAATATCAAATAAAAATAGAAAATTTTTTATCCTTCATACCATTTTCTTTAAACCAATAATATTTGATGGGATGATACATGGTGAAGCTGAAAACAATAATATTTTTTGTGTTACTTTTATCGATTATTGTACTAACTTCTGGATGCATAGATAATATTTCAGAACCAGCAAAAAAACTTTCCAGCGAACTTAACATCTTAAACTGGGAAGATTATTTTTATCCGAATTTTATCGAAGAGTTTCATGAAAAATATGGGGTAACTATCAATATTTTCACCTTCGATGAAGAGGATTATATGATTTCTGAGTTAGAAACAAAACCTGGATCATATGATTTTGTTATTGCTTCAGATGCTGTCGTACGTGATTTAATAGCAGTAAAGGCTTTAGCACCGATAGATAAAAATAATATTCCTAACTTGAACAATTTAGACCATTCTTTTCTTGATAAATCTTTTGATCCTGATAATAAGTACTCCATTCCATATCTTTGGGGGACAACAGGAATCGCATATAATGCTTCTGCTGTTTCTGAGAATGTTACGAGTTGGTCAAGTTTATGGGATGATTCCTTTGCTGGAAGAATCGCTATGATTGATAACAAGGATGAAGTCATTGGAGTTGCTTTAAATTATCTTGGATATAGTATCAATCCGACAAATCTTTCTCAATTATCTGAAGCAGAAAAAATACTTATTGAGCAAAAAGATATTATTACAGGGTATTTTGGTTCAAGAGATATTGTTGATGGGTTGATTTCAGGATCTTTCGTTATTTCCCTGTGTTATAATGGAGATGCATTGTATGCCTCAGAGAGAAATGAGGATATTGTCTATACGATACCAGATGAGGGTGCTGCATTATGGATTGATTGCATGGTAATACCTGTTGATTCTCCGCATAAGTATACTGCGGAGATATTCATAAATTATCTTCTTGAACCACATGTAAGCGCAAATATCACAAATTATCAATGGTATGCAAATCCTAACATGGCAGCAAAACCATATATCGATGATGAGATACTGGATAATGAAGGAGTTTTTCTTTCTGATGATATTCTTGAAAACTGTGAATTTTTTGAGGTTCTTGATTCAGGGTTGGTGAATGAAATGAATCATATTTGGTCGCATCTCCAGAAATAATGATGCTATGTAATAGAAATAAAGAATGTAATACATATGTTGAAAATAACACTTCAAATTAAAATAACGCTTCTTTTTATCTCAATACTTTTAATCATTCTATCTGGCATATACCTTATTTTTCTGCCACAAGTTGAGGAGAATATTAAGGATCAAGCGAAAAACAACTTGGAAAACATTGCTATTAACACTGCAGGATATCTTGACCATCTTATCGAGGATGAAATAAATAAGATTACCGTATTATCAAAAAATCCTGTTTTAAAATCTACAGGGGCATCAACATCTGAGAAGATAGGAGAACTAACATTGTACAAGACGCAGTATAGAACGTTTGATGAAATCACCCTTTTAGATACCAATGGTACTGTTGTGGGTTCAACAGATTATAATTATCGTGGAGATTGGAAAACAAAATCGTGGTATCAAGAAGCTTTACAAGGAAACATTGTTATTACAGATGCACATGTTATCCTTGATCCATGGAAATTAGTCGTATTAGTTTTATCACCTATCAAAAATTACAATGAATCTATTATCGGTGTTGTTTCAGGGCAGATCGATCTTGAACACTATTGGAATCTCGTAGATGAAATAGAGGTAGGTGAAACAAGTCAAATAAAAATAATTAATGATAATGGAAAAATTTTGTATCATGCAAATAGGTCAAAGATTTTTTCGAAAATCTCTGAAAACACTCCAATCTATTATTTAGATTTTTCAGATTTAGGTTCGTCTGAATATATCGATGAGTACAATGTAACATTCATTTGTGGATACACACCCTTTCTTAAGCATACAATCTATAACAACACCGGCTCTTGGCATATGATGGTTTCTCAACAGGAATCAGAGATCCTATCAGGGTTATCAGATTTTAAACAAAATATCTTTTATGG
>JAZDMZ010000036.1:0-16991 GCA_043800495.1 Candidatus Aenigmatarchaeota archaeon | reverse complement strand
AGGGATAGGGAAGAGCTAAAATAAGGTTTTCAAAACGCTCAGTGAAAGCAAGTTTCACTGTATTTTAAAAACCAATAAAAATATCATAAGGTCTTTAAAATGAGAATGTTAGATAGACTAAAGGGATTTATTGGCCAATGCAAAAGAGTATTAATTGTGGCTAACAAACCTGATCTGGAAGAATATAAATCTTTTATAAAAATTAGTGCAATTGGTATTGCATTAATCGGTGTGATTGGATTTGGAATATTTATGGTGGTTCAGATAATTGGTGGATTATAAGTTTTAAACCACCTAATAAAATAAGGTTTTAAAAATACTAAGTGAAAACAAGTTTCACTGTATTTTCATGCTCAAAGAAGAGAATCTTCTTTGGCATCTCAAAGAGCTTCTGCTCTTTTGCAGAAGACTATAAAAATATTATAGGGTCTTAAAAATGATTTTAACAATACGAACAACAACTGGAAGAGAAAATGCTTCTTTGTCAGCCATATCAACAAGAATACAGGCTAGGAAAATACCAATAAAATCATTATTTTTTACAGATGAACTAAAGGGATATCTTTTCATAGAAGGAGAATCTGAGGATATTGAAAATTCTATAAAAAACATACCTCATGTAAGAGGTCTTATATCAAAGGAAGTTGATATTAAAGAATTGGAAAAATTCCTAATTGCAGAAAAGAGTGAAATTAAGTTTGAGATTGGAGATATCATAGAAGTTGTTGGTGGTCCATTCAAGGGTGAAAAAGCCAAGATCACTAGAATGGATGAAGCAAAGAGTGAGATAACAATAGAACTACTTGAGTCAGTTATACCAATACCTGTAACAATCTCAATGAGTATAATCAGATTATATGAGAAAAAGAAGTGATTATATGTCTCATAGAAATATCCTGATTATAGGATACCAGAATTCTAATAAACGTGCTTTTCTTGAAACATATGGAACATACACAAGACTTGCTCAACAAAGGGGCCTTAAACTAAATGTACATATACTACCAGATCCATCTTTAATAAGAGGAAAAATTCAGGAGACAAAATACAATCTAGTAATCGTTGATAAAGAATATTCTGATACAAAAATGCCGTTTGATACTAATGTTGTATATTGGGATTTACATAAAATAAGAGAATATTTAGAAGAAAGAATAATAAAACATCGCGTAAAACCCTGTCAATTGTCCATGGATCTTGATTTTGAAGGTTTTTAAGCTTTACTAGAGTATTTTATAGAGAAACAAGTAACAATTTATATGATAATACTTGTTTCTCATATAGTAAACAACAACCTATGATATTAGATATTTGTTGTATTGCTATAATAACAATATACCCGATATTGAATTTGTTTGATTACAAATTCTGTCTTACTGCTTTGGCAGGAGGGAAAACATGAATGAAATACCAGATGCAATAAAATCTTTAAGAGAAAGTTCTAATAGAAAATTTAGTCAGACTTTTGACCTTATAATCAACATTAGCAATATTGATTTGAAAAAACCAGAGAGTAAATTTTCAAAGGATATTGTTCTTCCACATGGAAAAGGTAAGATAAATAAGGTATGTATATTGGCTGAGAGCAGTGAATACAATAAACTCTTTCTTACAGATATTGAGAAGGACAAAAAGGCTGCAAAGGCTTTTTGTAAATCATATGATTTTTTTCTCTGCGAAACTTCGCTGATGGTTCTTGTTGGTAAGGTTTTAGGAAGATATCTTGGTCCATCTGGAAAAATGCCTAGACCACTTCCACCAAACGTTGATCCAAAAACATTTTCAAAGGTTTTTGAAAAATCTATCAGACTTAGAATAAAAGACAGTCCTGTTATTCAGTGTGTTGTTGGAAACCAAACAATGGATGATATACAGATAAAAGAGAATATTGATAAGGTTGTTGAGGAGGTTAGAAAATCAATGCCTCCAAAATCTGCAATCAAAAACGCTTATCTAAAGCTAACAATGAGCAAGCCTGTTTTGCTTAATATAGTAAGGTAATTTTTATGGTAATGACAAAGGATGAGAAAAGGAAAAAAGTGGATGATATTGTAGAAATGATAGATTCTTACAAAATAGTAGGTATTCTAGATCTTGTGAAAATTCCTGCATCTGTACAGCTAAAAATAAAAAACGATCTTAGTGATATACTCAAAATAAGAATGAGTAGAAAATCATTATTGAAAATGGCTCTAAAAAAATCAAAGAAGTACAATGAATCATTTGCTGATAAATTTACAGGATCATGTGCATTGATATTTTCAAACGAAAATCCTTTTAAATTATTCAGACTACTAAAATCGAGCACTGTTAAATCTAGTGCAAAGGAGGGACAGTCTGCTCAGTGTGATATAATCATTCCAAAAGGACCAACTCCAATAGCACCAGGACCTGCTATATCAACTTTTCAAAAAGCAGGACTTAAGACAAAGGTTGAAGCTGGAAAAATAGCTGTTATCAGTGAGAAAGCTATTGTGAAAACAGGAGAAACAATAAGCGGAGATGTTGTTGCTGTACTGAATCTTTTAGGAATCAAACCTATTGAAATTGGACTAAATGTTGATTATATTTTAGAAGATGATTTTGTATATGGAAGAGATGTACTTGATATTAGCACAGAAGCTGTTATGGATGACATGATTAGATGTGTACAACAGACAATTAGTCTGTGTGTTGAAACAGGATATCCTACAAAATTAGCTATTGATTTTATGATCGCCAAGGCATTTATACAGGCAAAGAATCTTGCCATAGAAGCTGATATAACAGAAAAAGACTTCATTGGCGATGTTCTGGCAAAGGCTGTTCGTAGTGCAAAGGCACTGGAGGTAGCTACAGGTCAAGTCTGAAAAAATCAAACATACCAAAATCTTCGATTACCAATTCTTTTTAGGTTTATTTTTTTGTTCTTATGTAACTCATTGAGATACTTGTAAGCAGTATCATATCCCATATTTAATGATGTGCAGAACTCGTTTGTAGACATAAATGGCTGATTTTTTAATATATTTATTATTTCTTCTTTGTATTGGTTTCCTGAGAATCCTTTTCTTCTGGTCATAAATATCTCTTATAACAAAACTTTATATAGTTTTAATCCCTATAAATTAATAGTGGTTAAACCTCTATAAAGACTGGTGATGAATTTGAAAATGAGAACATTTCATATTTGGGATTTTCCAAAAGATAAAATAAAAATAAAATTAGATGAAGAATTTAGAAAACAATTTTTCGATGCATTAAGAAAAGATATTGGTAGTGCACGTAAACTTTCTAAAGTTTTTAAATATAATATAAGTAGCTTTTCGCGGTGGTGGTTAGGAAAAGAATTCATTCCTCTGCCAATTATGCTTAAGATGTATAAACCTCTTTCTGAAAAATATAAAATGTTTAGTTTTTCGAGACTTGAAAAGAATGTTACACATATCAAATCAAATGGAATGTATAATAGGCAGGCTATTACAAATCCAAATTTACCTATAAGAGAAGATGGTAGATTGTTAAAATTAGTTGCGCATCTTTTGGGGGATGCCTATGAGGGACAGACATTAAAAAATTATAGTAAAAGAGGTTGTTATTGTAATGTGAATAATGTTTTGATAGAGGATTTTTTACAATCATTAACTGTTTTTGGTAATGTTCCTACATGTTCTTGGTTTAACAAAAAAAAAGAAAGCAACTCTGTTATTCTTTCCACCAGTTGTGACATATCTCCTTAAACGTTTCTACAAGGTCACTACATTCAAAACTAAACAGTCAAGAATACCAACTGCTATTTTTAAATTGGATAAAGCTCTAATATCCCATTTTTTAGCTGGTTTTATTGATGACGAATTTACATTTACAGACAGTTCGGCCTGTGTAAACCTTGCAAATAGATTATTACTAGAGGATTTTAAAAGATTATTCAAAAACATGGGATTTTTAACAGGATCTGTGAAAAAATATAATAAATATTATTATTTATCTATACATGGTGTACAAGATTTCATAAAATTGCCAATCACACATCCTAATAAAATATCAAAAATTGAAATGAATCTAAATAGAAACAATACTAATAAATATGCACATGGTCTAATAAAAACTAATATTATAAATATGCTCAGGCTTCCTATATCAGCCAATGAAATTCGAGACCATATAAATATAAACTCTCAGACAATAAGACGACATTTGAGACAATTAGAAAAACAAAACTTTATAAAGATTAGTAATAAAAGGAGTAATACAAAATATTGGATTAAAACTGAGGTGTAAGATTATGAACTGTATATATGGAGTTTTGTTACTCCACAGTGCTGGTAAAAAAATTGATGAAGATAGCCTAACAAAAGTGATGAATGCCACTGGTGAAAAGGTGGATCCAAGTTTGGTGAAGGCTACTATTACAGCAATTTCGGATGTAAATATAGAAGAGGTAATAAGTAAGGCAGCAATGCCAGTTGCATCTGCAGCTCCAGTAGCAGCAGTATCTGAAAAGAAAGAAGATAAATCAGAAGAAGACACTGCAAAGAAAGCTGAAGAGGCTGTCGAAGGCTTGGGTGCACTCTTTGGATAGACTTTATTTTTTATTTTAGCTTTCCATCTGCCTATTTATTGAACTATTGCTTCAATGGATAATATTGCTATTCATAGGATGTTTCTATCTTTTTTTATTATAATATATATTCTCTCTACAATAATTTAATTGATACGGTGCATACCACTAGTCTATAGACTGGTCGGTTGCAGCATGTAAATAAACTTTATTGAGATGCCATCAGTCTTTGACTGATGGAGTCAACGTTTATTTCACATCAATGGTTTTTTATTTTATGGCTGGTAATATAATAAAAGCTAAAGAATGATATTTTATGAATGCAAAGGATTTACTAAGAAAGAAGTTTTCAGAAGATCCCTATAGATATTATCATGTAAAACTGTTTGATGAATTGGGATTTAAAAGAAAACAATGTAAATGCGGTAGATTTTTCTGGACACTATCTGATAGACAAAATTGCCCTGATTCCACATGCACTCCATATGATTTCATAGGAAATCCTCCATCAAATCTTAAAACAAATTACATAAAACTATGGAAAGATATTGAAAAATTCTTTATAAAAAATAATCACAAATCTGTACAATCCTATTCAACTGTTGATAGATGGAGACCTGATCTATTTTTCACAATGGCTTCAATACAGGCTTTTCAAAGATTTAGTGGAAATAAGGTTGTGTTTGAATTTCCTTCAAACCCACTAATAATACCACAGACATGTTTGCGTTTTAATGATATTCCAAATGTTGGTGTCAGTGGTAGACATCATACATCATTTATCATGATTGGTCAACACTCTTCCTATGATGATAGTAAACCAAAGGAAGGGTATTGGAAAGATCGATGCATTGATTTGGATTGGAACATGCTAACAAAGGTAATGAAAATACCTGCAGAAGAAATAACATTTATGGAGGATGTCTGGCTTGGAGCAGGTGCATTTGGTTATTCTCTTGAATATTTTGTCCGTGGACTTGAATTGGGAAATGCTGTTTTTACAGAATTTCTTGGCTCACCTGAAAAATTCTCAACAATGAAAAATAAAATAATAGATATGGGAGCTGGTCATGAAAGATTAACATGGATACTTTCTGGAGCACCAACAAGCTATGATGCTGTTTTTGGTCCAGTTATCAAAAAGATGAAGAAGAAGGCAGAGTATGATGATATAATATTTAGTAAATATGCAAGACTTTCAAGCATGCTAAATGCAGATGAAAATGATTTTGAAATAGCAAAAAGACATGTGGAAAAACAAATGGGAATGGATTATAAAACAATAAAGAAAAATATAGAACAGCTGGAAGCTGTTTATGCGATAACAGACCATGCAAAAACATTATTATATGCTATAACAGATGGTCAGCTTCCTAATAATGTTGGTGGTGGATATAATCTAAGAGTAATTCTTAGAAGAGCGCTTGGTTTTATACAACAATTTAATTTAGATATTGATCTCTCTGAGGTATGTAAAATGCATGCAAAATATCTAAAACCACTTGATAAAAGACTTTTGGATGGGTTGGGTGAGGTTGATGAAATACTTTCCGTGGAATCAAAAAGATTTTCTGAAACACGATCAAGATCAGGAAAAATAATAGAAAAACTGCTTGCTAAGGAAATTGATAGAGATAAATTAATAGAAATATATGAATCAAATGGTATTACACCTGAAATGATAACATCTGTTGCAGAATCCATGGGAAAAGAAATATTTATTCCATCTGACATATATATGAAATTATCTGAAAAACATATTTCTGAGAAAAAGGAAGAAAAGGCTGAGATAGATGTACCATTTAGTCAGACTCTTTATCATGAAAATCAAAATATTTTAAAATTTGATGCAAAGGTATTGAAAATATCTGAACATGAAGTTATTCTAGACAGGTCTTATTTCTATGGCCGAAGCGGTGGTCAAGAACCTGATCATGGAACAATCAATGGCTGTAAGGTGTATGATGCTGAGAAAATAGGTGCTACTATATTACACCGTGTTGATGGAATTAATTTTAAAGAAGATGATGTGGTAGAATGTAGTATTGATAGTGATAGGAGAAAACAATTAATGCTGCATCATACAGGAACCCATGTTCTAAATGCAGCTGCAAAGCAGGTTCTTGGCAATCATATATGGCAGCACTCTGCATTCAAGGATGTTGATAGAGCAAGACTAGATATAACACACTATGAACTATTGGATGATAAAAAACTTGCGAAAATAGAGGAAATTGCAAACAAGGCAATAAAGTCTGGATATATTGTGAAAAAATCTTTTATGAAAAGAACAGATGCTGAAAAATTATTTGGTTTTACAATATATCAGGGTGGTGCTGTTCCTGATGAACAGCTTAGAATAGTTGAGATTAGAAATAAAAATAAACTGTTTGATGTAGAAGCCTGTGGAGGAATACATGTTGATAATACAAAAGAATTGAAAAAAATGATAATAATAAAACAGGAAAGAATACAGGATGGTGTTATACGATTAATATTTGCCTGTGGTCCTGCTGTTGATAGAGAAATCGAAAAACAGAAAGCAATAGTGGCTGAGTGTGCAAAAATATTAAATGTATCTGAGAATTATGTTCTCAGAGAAGCTAATGATGTTGTTAAGAAATGGAAATTATTAAATAAAGCCCATGAAAAACACAAGGAAAAGGGTGCTGAATCATTGGCCAATGATCTCAGAGGAAGATTTGTTGGTAATGTGTTGATAGAGCCTATTATGAATGCTGATATGAAAGATTTACAAAATATGTCTAAATTGTTATCTGGTGATGGAAAGGTAATAATATTATTTGGTGTTGGTGATATAATTTCTATTTTTGCCTCATCAGGTGATCAAAAAACTCATGCTGGTGCTCTTGTATCAAATATATGCAAAGACCTTGGTGGTAGGGGCGGTGGAAGTCATGTATTAGGTCAGGGTATTGGAAATAATAAGGATAAACTGGATCATCTAATTGATTTATTGAAAAAGAAAATGCAGAGGGTTAAACATGAGTGAAAGAAAAATATTAAGAGAATTGGCAGTGTTGCTAAATACTAATATGGAAAACCTTCCTGCTGTACTCAAGAGATTTAAAAAAGAATCAGAAGAGCTGGAGATTAAGCTTAGACAGTAGTATTTGTTGTATTTACTTCTGCAACTGTGTTTGTTTTATCAGTCTGATTCATCATCAACAGACCACATTCCATTGGAGATTTTACAAGAACTTTACACAATGAATTTAGTAGTTCACTCTGATCTACTGGCGTTATTTTTTCTTCTTTTCCTGCAATACTCTCTAGGGATATGAAATATTCACTATCTTCTATTTTCTGAATAATCAATTGATTATCTACTGATTCTGGAAGATAGTCAATGAATGGGTCTATTTTCTTACAACATCCTATATAATAATGGTATTCCATTAGCGAATATCCTCTTTGTAAATAGACTTCTTTTAATGTCTCGTTTAGATATCCATTGAGTATTTGTTTTTCTGGTGGTCCTATTTCCTGTGGTTTGTCTTCAGAACCACCAACCACAACAAATGCTATTGTTGATGCTCCTAGAAGAAGCACTATTATTATAGTCATTATTACTTTTTGCGTCTGTTTTTTCATATCATCAGCCTTTTTACTAATAACGTATGTAAACGCCAAAAACTCTGGCGAAAATACGCTATCAGCTTCTATATCTTCGGTCTTTTTACTATAAATATAGTTGTGAAGAAGCTATAAAAGACTTTTCATAATTATGAAAAGTCTTTTGCACACAGAATATCACTAATAATTATAACTATTTGTGGCAAATAGGCGCTATTCTTTAGTATAAAAGACTTTTGCACTAAATTCTTTTGAGGAAGGTTTTAAAAATGGCTGAATATATTGGAACGATTGTTGAAAATAGTGATATAACAATAGAAACCTATATCTTGAAAATACTACTTGACAAAGAGCTAAATCATAGGGCTGGTCAGTTTATCAATATAGATGCTGTGATAGATGGTGAAAGACGAATCAAGGCATATTCTATTACATCTGTACCTGAGGAAAAGAATAGAGTAGAACTATGTATTAAAAAAATCCCCGGAGGGAAGATGTCAAATTACTTATACAATATTCCTATTGGTACTAAACTCAAAATAACTGGGCCATATGGGTTTTTCATATGTGATGGTAATAATGACACTATATTTATTGCAACAGGAACAGGTGTAGCAGGAATAAAGCCAATTGTAGAATCTCTTTTATCCAATGGATGTGAAAAGAAGATAACTCTTGTATATGGTGTTAGAAAAGAAGAGGATGTATACTATAGAGATGTTTTTGAAAACCTTGCAAAAAAATATAATAATTTCTCATTCATTACTACATTGAGCAGACCAAGACCAACATGGAAAGGATTGAAAGGATATGTTCAGGAATGGGTAAAGAACCATGTCAAATATACTGGACAGGAGGATGTGTATATTTGTGGTCTTCCTGATATGGTTGAAGAGATTATAGATATTTGCAAGTCATTGGGATTTTCAGAAAATAAAATCCATGCTGAGAGATATGTCTAGGCTATTTTTCTAAATTTATAACACAAAATTATTCTTTATCTACAATAAAAACCAATATTAATAGAACAGGTGTCTAGAATGGAGTTCCAAGAAAGAGCGTTACATTTATATAAAATCAAAATTTAATCAAATATATGACGGTAAGTTGTATTATTCCAGCATTCAATGAAAGCATGACAATTATTAAAGTGATAAAAAATGCAAAGAAGGTCACTGCAATAGATGAAATAATAGTAGTTGATGATGGTTCAACAGATAACACTTATGAAAAGGCTAAAACTGAAGGAGTTAAAGTGATAAGACATAGACAAAACATGGGAAAGGGAGCAGCAATTAAGACTGGAGTCAGAATGTCAAGTGGAGAAATTTTGATTTTTCTGGATGCAGACATACTGAATTTAAACTACAATAAAATAAGTAAAATGTTAGAATTATTTGAATCCGATAAAGTAGATGTTGTTATAGGTCACTATAGATTCAACTGCTACCAAACATTTACTGAATTAGCGTATAAACCCCTTATTACTCTATTGTTCCCAGAAGTTAACCTCTTAATTAAGAAAGGTCATCTGTCTGGAGAAAGAGCATTTAGAAGAGAAGTTCTTGAGAGAATCAATCTAAAAAAAGGATTTGATTTAGAAGTCGCAATGAACATAGAACTTTCTTATCTAACCCCCCAACCTAAAATAAAATTTGTTAACTTGGGCGACATCAAAGTAAGATCAAAGGGTTATCAAGAAAGCATGGGGATAATCATTGAATCGATTTTAGATTATGCAAGAAAACTCAATAGGATTGAAAGATTAACTAACTCATCATTTGTTAAGGTCTCAGGATTATTGTCACAAAAAATGAAGGAGGGTATATCATGAAAATTAGTTGCATAATTCCAGCATTCAATGAAGAATCAACCATCATTAATGTAATCAGAAATGTAAAAAAGGTTAAAGTAATAGATGAAATTATAGTTGTTGATGATGGTTCTACTGACAATACTTATAAAAATGTAAAATCAGAAGGAGTCAGGGTAATTAAACACACTCAAAATAAGGGCAAGGGGGCGGCTATTAAAACAGGAGTGTCGCATTCTTCGGGAGACATTATATTGTTTATTGATGCTGATTTATGTTCAATTTCACCAAAAAAAATTGCATCAATTCTTCAACCGATAGAAAATGATGAAGCTGATTTCGTTAAAACTTCTTTTAATAGAGCAAGAGGAAGAGTTACAGAGCTTGTCGTAAAACCATTGTTTAAAGTAATTTTTCCATTCATAAAATTTAATCAACCATTAAGCGGACAGTTTGCAATTAAAAGAGATTTATTCAAGGAATTAAAAATTGAGGATAAATGGGGAGTTGATGTTCAAATACTGCTTCAATTAGTTAAAAAAGGTGTACGAATAGCAGAAATAGATATTGGGAAACTAAAACACAAAAAACAGCCCATAGAAAATTTGAGTATTATGTCTGAGCAGGTTATCAAGACTATATTATCTGAATTGGGGATTATTGCTAATAAGCACAAACTTGTGATATTTGATTTTGATAAAACGCTCATAAGAGAAAGCAGTATTGAGACAGTTGCAAAAGAATTTGGGTTTAAGAAAGAACTTCAAAAATTAAGAGCAGATTATAAAAATGGAAAAATTAAAGATTATAACATAACATTGGAACTTGCAAATCTCATTAAGGGAAGAACCGAAAAGGATTTTGAAAAAGTTTTTAAGAATATAAATCTAAGGAGAACAGCAAAAGGCACTATCAATAGACTTAAAAAAAGACAATATGAGGTAGGTATTATTTCTGTCGCGTTTTCCCCAATAATCCATTATTTTGCTGATATAATAGGAATAGATAAAAGCAACATCATTTGTCCTATTTTGATAACAGATAAGAATGGAAAATACACTGGAGAAGTTATCGCAAAGACAAAATATCATTCAAAATGCTGTGATAAGATTATTTGCAAGGCTGATGCTGTTAAAGAACTTATGGAAAAGTTAAATGTTAAATCAGAAGAGTGTATCGCTGTAGGCGATGGAAAATCCGATGAATGTTTATTTCGTGCATGTGGTCTTTCTCTGGCATATAAACCAATCACTTCTATTGGAGATGTCAGGATTTTGAATTTGGCCGAAGTGCTTATATATGCAGAATAATTAAAAGGAACTCCCCATTAATTATATGTTGGCAAAAATCTAGGATTTTCTGATGATAAAATCCATGCTGAAAAATATGTCTAGACTGCTTTTTCTAAAATTAAGACATGATAATCTAATATAGTGAAACGAGTAAATAATCTTCATGTGATAATACTTGTTTCACATATAGTTACCAATGAAATATAATACCGATTCTTTTATTGGATAACTATAAATGATAAAAAGTACGATATTAATACGGTGTCAAGAATGGAGCATACTCATCAAGATTATATGAAAATAGTAGATTCTTTAGTCCAAAGAAAATTAAAAAATGAGCCTATAGTTGCTGTGATATTAGTAGGAAGTGTTGCCAGAGGCGATGAGACAGAATATAGTGATATTGACATAATCTTTTATGTCAAAAAGAAGAATCTTCCAAAAGATTTGTGGAGATTTTATAAATTCAAGGGCAAATATATTGAAGAGCATTATTCTGCGATTGAAGAATTGAAAAATGAAAATATTTTGCCTGATGAAGTGATTTTGTATGACAAAACTGGAAAAATAAATGGCACTAAATTTAATAAATCTGCTGCTAAAAATAAATTTATCCAGGAGCTCAAGAAAGCAAAGAGATCTCAGAAACTAGCAGAAAATTTGTTTAGGAAAAATAAATATGAGGAATCTTTTTATTATTTATATGGTCTCAGAAGTCCTGTATTTACTATTATGCATGCTCTGCCTCCAAGATACAATCTTCCGTTTCCTAGTTTTAGGTTATTAAAGAGCTTAGAGATTATAGACAAGAGAAATAAAACACACCTGTATAAATTAATTGAGCATATCTACAGTTTTAATAATAAGGATCAAAATGACATATTATGGAATTTTAAAAAATCTTATATTCTGATGAGTAAACTAAAAAGAGTTGAGAATCCTAAATCTAAAAATCTTGGGTTTTTTGACAAAACCAAAATAAAATACAATATTGATGGATTAAAGAAAACCTTTGAAAAATATCCTTTTGTTTATGCTTATAGATTTGTAGTTGGTTGTCTTACAATGTCAGCATTTGATAAAAATATTGGAACTGATGATAAAAAGCTATTTTACAGATATCTTCTGAATTCGTTAGGAATAACAACTATTGATGAAAAACTTGTAAAGCAAAAGATTGAATTATCCAGAGCTCTGGTTAAAGAATGTGAAAAGCTATGCTAATTTTCTGAAATATGCCTATGCATCATTATAGGCTGTGTATTTTTTCATGATAGTCTTGTGATTAAATGCAATGTCATTTCTTTTTTCCACTTCGTCTGGTGATAAGAAAGTTGTCTCAGATATCTCGTCTTTTTTCAGTACAATGTTTTGCTGTTTGTAATCTGCTGAAAAACAAAATACAATCACATGCTTATCTTCGATAGAATCAAAATCCTCTATGAAGAACAGAAATTCTGGATTTATGTCTATTGATAATTCTTCTGCTATTTCTCGTTTGGCTGCATTAAAAGCTGATTCTTTGAATTCTACCTTTCCTCCTGGCAATGACCATTTATCTTTTGCAGGTTGTTTTGCTCTTTTTGTGAAAAGAATTCTACCACTTACATCACGTAGAATAATCCTTACTATTAGTTCAACTTTCTTTTCCATGATATTACTAATTATCTCAAAGGTTTTAATAACAACGGACCACTCAAACAATTTTAACTCTTTTCGAACCGTGGTATTTAAGTTTTTGGATAGATATGTTTGTTATGAAATTTGATTTAAACAATCTTTCACGTAAACAGATGTTGAAACTGCTTGGGGTCATAGCTTTGAGTGATGGGAGTGTGCATTATAGTGGTAAAAGTATTCGATTAAGTACATCAATCACATCAAAAGGACAGCATGAGCTCTTTAGAACTCTCTGTCTAAAAGTCTTCAAAAAAGAACCAAAAAAATACATTATTAGTCGTAAATCATTTGGTGCTGAAGCCCTTTGGTCTGAGTTATTTATGAGAAAGGCTGTGGAAGAATTATACACGCTCTCACCTACATTCAAAACAACTCCTGGGAAGAGCAGTATAAAAAAATATCTCAATTCTAAACAGCCATCAATTGCTTTTCTGCTCAATGAATCAAAACATGTGAAAGAATTAGCCATAAGGACTTGGTTTGATTTTGATGGTAGTGTAGTTCCTTCAATTAAAATAAGATTAAAGAAAGATAAAAAAGGGAATAAAATATATAGATATTATCAGGTTGGGTTTGAGTGTGAAATACAGATTGCTGAAACTAACCCGACACTAGCGAATCAAATATTGAGACTATTTAATTCACTTGGAATAAAATCTAGAATAAAATATGATAAACGTAAATGGAGTGGAATAGATGGGGTATCTATTTCAGCACAAAAGAGTGTAGAGAAATTTGTTAAATTAGGTCCAATGACAGACATCAGAGTTTCTGCAAAAAGCTATCGATTTAATGGTATCCGTAAGAGTGTTATTTGTCGCATAGTAGGTCAGCTTTTTAGTGACAATACTGTTAGATTATCAGGATCATTTACGAATAAAAGCAAGGCAATCAAGTATAAAAGATATTTAAAATCTTTGCTTGAAAATAGAATAAAGACTACAGCCCTGTCGTCTAGTGGTTAAGGATAACAGGCTCTGGACCTGTTGGCGGAGGTTCGAATCCTCCCAGGGCTATTCATATACTAGATCTTTTCTTAGATTATCTGATGCTGTTTTACCTATCATCATTTCAACAATCTTCAGTGAAAATTCAATTGCTGTCCCAGGTCCTCGTGATGTTACGATATTTTGATCCACAACAACACTTTCCTCCCGAGGATTATCAAGATATTTTTCCATGCCTGGATAGGCGGTTGCTTTTTTTCCATCCAAAACTCCTGCTTTCTGAAGAATGAGAGGTGCTGCGCATATTGCTGCTATTAATTTTCCTTTTTCATTAAAGGATCTTAACATTTCATGTACATCAGTGGAATCTAATATACTGCGATATCCTGGTCCTCCTGGAAGAGCAATGAAATCATAGTCATCTGTGTTTATATCTGATATTTTTGCATCAACTACTATTTTCATGGATTGACCTCCTATTATAATAGCAGATGTTCCTGTTACAGTTATAGCAAGGCCTGCTCTTCTTAGAATATCTATTATGGTAGATGCTTCAATCTCTTCAAACCCTTCGTAAAGAAATACTAGTCCATGCATGTGAAATCACCTTTATCCAGATGATATTAGTAAAGGTGTTTTACACCTCATATACCATCAGCATACCTTCAACCAATCAGTCATGGACTGATGGTATATCAGGTAATTCATTAGTGTTTATAGTGTTTAAATCATTTTACAACACTGAGAGGTTTTATCGTATGTTTTATCTGCCTTTATAAATGTTTTGGTTATAAATATAAAAAGGAGATAATATGATTATTGGAGTAAATATCAATAGCATAGAAGCAAAAACAACAATGGGAAATATAAAAGGCGAGATATCTGTAAATTCTGCACCAAACATAATTGATGTTTATAAGAGAGATATTGCTGATATAAAGGATGTTATAATTATAAAATTCGGATTTGTTGCAAACTACAATCCAGATGTTGGAATCATTAAAATGGAAGGAGAGGTGTTATATAAAACCAAAGATGCAAATAATATATTAAAGGACTGGCAAGAGAAGACTCAATTAGACTCTGATATTGCTGTAGTAGTATTGAATGCAATATTTAAAAAATGTTTAATAAAAGCAATTGATCTTTCAGGTGAACTGAGATTGCCTCCTCCTGTTAGATTTCCAACAGTTGCAAAAGAAAAAGTCAAAGAATAATTACAAACGGTGATGTATAATGGCATTGGTAAGAAGACTTGTGTTAGATGTTCTAAAACCACATAATCCATCTATAATTGAGCTATCACAATTGATTGCTGATCTAGAAGGCGTGGATGGTGTTGATATAACATTATGTGAGATAGATAGAAAGGTAGAAAGTGTTAAGATAACAATAGAAGGCAGTGATGTTGTCATAGACGATATTGAAAGAATAATACATGACAATGGTGGAACTGTTCATAGTTTAGACAAAGTTTCTACTGGGAGAAAAATCGTTGAAGATGTATAAACAAAGGCATATTAATTGACTGTTTTCTAAATGGTGTAGTAATATATTAAGTTTATTTATTTGATTTGATATATGTATTTAATTTCTTGGTTACAATAACTATTATGGATGAAAAGCCAAAATTCAAACAATCACAGAAAAGTCAGCCAAATATTAAATCAAAAACATTTACTCAGAACTTTAGTGAGTATAATAAAATACTCAATATTGATTCCATTGCAAGAAGATATATTGTTATGAATGGGTTTGATGGTGTTTTGCCTATTCTAGGAATCCTTATAAGCAGTTTTGTTGCTGGTATCACAGATACTAGATTGATTATAGGTGTGTGTCTTGGTGCTGCTGTTGCAATGGCAGTATCTGGTATTTGGGGAGCATATATGGCAGAAGTTGCTGAAAGAAAAAAGGAATTAAAGGAACTTGAAACAAAAATGCTTACAAAATTAAAGAAAACAAAGATAGGCAGAGCTGGAGATTTTGCTTCTTTAATTATAGCAATTATAAACGGTGCTGCACCTTTCACTGCAGCAATACTAGTAATACTTCCATTTTTCTTATTACCAACAATATTGGCATATTATACAGCATTTGCAATATCATTTGTAATATTATTTTTACTTGGAACATTTCTTGGTAATATATCAAAAGAAAATCTTATACTCGCTGGGTTAAAAATGACGTTGGCCGGAATTGCTATAACGCTGATAATATTGCTTTTAGGAGCAAAGGTTGTGTAATGGACAAATTTGAAGACTATGTCGTATTAAAAATACTCCTTATTTTTCAAATTCGGTGATTGTGATGGATAAATTTGAAAAGAAACAAATATTAGAGGAGTTTTTAATAAAATGGAAAACTGGACGAGCACTAAGTGTGATTGAACAACAGTTATCTGAAAAGCATAATCCATTGGATATTGTTGCATGTAAAAAAATATTTGAAAAATGGATAAAACTTGGAAAATCATGGAAAGAGATTGATAGGATTAGATAATTCTAGAAATTTATTTCAAACTTCGTGTGTATTCTGCCAGTGCTTTTGCATACTGTTCTGCTTCTTCAGGAGTTGAAATTACAATTTCTCTGGAATTTTCAGCTTTCGCAAAATGCTCTTGTTTCATCCGAGAAGCATTTTGCTCAGACCCACCTGCCAAAACACAGCCGAGAATGCCATCCCGAATATCGAAGCCCCCAAAATTCCAAACGTCAATGATCCCAGCAGGACCACCGCCACTATCGGAACAGCAAACGATCGGAGCCCATCCATCATAAGATAAATCAATATCAACAAACGAAACTATTCTTGGATCAAATCCAGCTTCTTTTGCAAGAGCTCTTGCTTCTTCTAAATCTTTTGTTGTTTCTCTTGGCACTCCTCCATTGTTTCTGCAATCATAAAGAATGTTTTCATTTCCATCTTTTACAACTTTTGGATAACCTTGTTTTGGAATAGTTAATTTTCTTGCAATACCGTCTGGAGCTTTTTCATGCATAGATTTTGGAGCATAGTGTTCTGCGAAAAGATGATTTCCGTTTGAATCAACATATCTTGATGTTGCAACCCATATTCCTTTGTCAGTATTTTTTAAATTATATTCAAGCGCGTCTTTATGC
>JAZDMZ010000025.1:0-3928 GCA_043800495.1 Candidatus Aenigmatarchaeota archaeon | reverse complement strand
GATTGCGATGTATATTCTTTGTAATGTTGTCAGATTTGTAAGTACTGCTAGTAATACAAGAACATAGACAAGATATAGTGGATTAAAATATGCAAGTGCTATTCCAATGAATAATACAAAAATTCTTTCAGCTCTTTCAAGAATACCGCCTTTTATTTCTTTGTTAACAAGGTCTTTTTCTTTTGCAGCTGCTTTGACATAGGTTGTCATCAGTGCTCCAAATACTATTAACACTATCCAGACATGTGATTGTACTAGGAAAATTGGCAGTGATATGAATAATAGGGATAGAATAACAATGAATTCTACATATCTGTCTGTTATACAGTCTATGTATGCACCTAGGTTAGTTACTCGTCCTGTAACACGAGCAACAGCACCGTCAATAACATCTATAAATGCAGCTACCAGCAGCATCAGGGCTGCTGAGATAAAGTATTGATTTATAATAAGATAGGCTGATAGAATAGCTGGTATTATTGCAAGTAGTGTCCAGGTGTTTGGAGATAATCCTAGTCTACTAAATTTTATTCCTATACTAATGCTTAATTTTTCCAGTTTTTCTCTGTTTGCGTATAACATAATTTATCTACCTTTGAGATGGTTTATAGCTTGTTCTAGATTATTAAAAACAGTATCTGCTTTTGAAAAGTTCTGTTTTAGAGATATCTCAGTTGGAATGGCAATGCAGTATAGTCCTGCTGCTTTTGCAGATTCTACTCCAGATTGAGTATCTTCAAATGCTATACATTGTTTTGGTTCTAGACCAAGTTGTTTTATTGAATGAATGTATATGTCTGGATAGGGTTTCCCTTTTTTAACATCATCTCTAGCTGTTATTGAATTAAAAAAATCAATCAATCCTGTGTTTCGAAGTTTTGTTATTGCCTGATCTCTAGGAGAACTTGTTGCAACAGCAAGCTTGAATTTATTTTTCTTGAAAAATAATATTGACTCTTTTGCAAAGTGCATGGTTTTTATTTTGTTTTCACTGAAAAATTTAGTCATTATATTCTCTTTTTCTTTTTCAAGCTGGACTTTTGGAAGTCTATGTTTTTCTATGAGCAATTTTTCTATCACATCTCCGCTTTTTCCAGAGTAATTAGAATATTCCTCTTTGGAAAGAGTTATTCCAAATGGTTTTAGTGCCTTGATCCATCCCTGCCAGTGGTTATATTCAGTATCAACTAGAACACCGTCTAAGTCAAATATGACTCCTTTGAATTTATCCAAAATTAACATTCTTATCGTTCCCTTTCATTTTTTATAAATTGTTCTAGCATCTCTCTTGCTAATGTGTCTGGAAATTGTTGTGGTGGAGATTTCATAAAATAGGATGATGATGATAGAAGAGCACCTCCTACTTTTCTGTCTAGTGCAAGTTTACAACATCTTATGGCATCTATTACACATCCTCCTGAATTTGGAGAATCTTCTACACTTAGACGAAGTTCTAGTTCTATTGGAGCTCCGCCAAATTTTTCTCCTTCTAGTCTTATGAATGCTATTTTTCTATCCTTTAGCCAAGGAACATAGTCACTAGGTCCTATATGAATTTTATCTGGTTCTAATGGTACTGGCAGTGATGATTGAACTGATTGGGTCTTGCTTTTTTTCTTTGATTTTAGTCTTTCTCGTGATAGCATATTAGAGAAGTCTGTGTTGTGAACCAGAATATTAGAACAAACAAATCGTTCAAATGGTTTTGTGCTTATATCATAAACATATACATCACTTATATCAATTTTTTTTATGCTTTTTATTTTAAGGAATTTTGTACCACCTATACATATTTGTTTTATTTTTTCTTTTTCAAAGACATCTTTGATTTTATCCAGTTGTGAAAGAACTATATAAGATTTTATAGAATTATGCTTATACCAAGTTTTAGATTTTATTCCCCATTTCTTTAAGAGTTTTATATTAGGGATTCTATGCATTTCATACATTTTAAGAGTTTTCCAATTTTCAATGACTGCTTTATTCTTAAAATCCTGTAAAAATCCTACTCTGTTTATAAAGAATTCTGTATCGTTTTTTGAAGATATTAATCCATGTAATGAATATCCCAGACTGCTGTTATAGGAAGATGATTTAGATCCATAATTTTCCCTAAATATCGTAGAGTTTATTCCTAATCTAATCAAAAGTGTTTGAATATCATCTAAAAGACCTTTAGAAACAGATGTCCATCTTATCTGTTTTCCTGTGATACCGCCATCACCACTCATATATCCTTTTAGAACAAGCCCAATCTGTCTATCAGATAGATTAAATACCCAATCAGGTATACGTTTTGTATAAGAATTGCCGGTTAATCCAAGACTGGTTTTAAATATTTTTCCCAATACTTTTGAAACAATTCTCACTGCTATTCCATCACTTCTAACTCTATAATTAATATTAAAGTTTTCCGTAAACTTATCGATAATAGTCATGCATTCTGGTTCATTACCACATGCTAATTCTATATTAGATGACCCTTCTCTGTCATAATTTCCGTCTGCAAGCCATATGCCAGCTATCTGCAACAGTTCATCTGTAATTGGAAAATTAACAGGAATTCTAATTTCAGGATGATTGTGTATGTACAAATATCCATCTTTTATTCTTTTATAGAAAAATTTGTTTATAGAAGGTGTGATATCCAGTTCTTTCAATTCTTCTTGTTTGCAATAAGGAAGTATTCTAGGAACAGCAATATAGGTTTCATTTTCTTTTAACATATTAATAGGTATATCAGTTAATATTCCATCATCTGATAACATAAAAACATTGTGGTCTCCAGTGATTTTTATTGATCTTCCTTCATCAGTAGTTACTTCAAAGATAGGTTCTGAAATTTTATGTCGTATTAATGCGTCTATTTTTGTAAGTTTAACATTAAGTTCATCGTCTATGGTAAAACATTTTGAATTTTGACCTATATTATCTAGAATAACAATATCTTTTTCATCAGTTCTTTTGCTTCCATATACATCTATATAAGAATCGATAAAATCTCCTATACAAACTCTCTTCAATTGTCCATTTATTTCTATAAGAATTTCTTGATCTCCTGTTACACTGTTTCCACCAAAGTTCAATTGATAGGTTTGTTTTATTTTTATACCTCTATCTGAGAATAGTTTTGCCAGTGTTCTGTGTACTATGGTTGCACCAACCTCACTTTTAATATCATCTCCTATTATTGGAATACCTTTGTCTTTGAATTTTTTTTCCCATATTGGATCTGTTGCAATAAATACAGGTATACAGTTTATCATTGCAACTCCTGCATCAAGGCAGCATTGGGCAAGATATCTTACTGCTTCTTCACTTCCTACAGGAAGATAGTTTATCAATACATCGGCTTTTGATTTTCTTAATTCATCCACCACATTTACTGGTTTTTGATTATTATCTATTGAAAATGTTACATCTTCTGGAAAATCATGCATATGCGGTGCACAGCCATCTAGAACAGGTGCTTTTTTTACCTCAACTCCTAGATCAGGAACATCTTTTTGAAATACCATTGTACAGTTTGGTTTTGCAAATATTGCTTTGCTTAGATCTGTTCCAACTTTTCTTTTATCAATGTCGAATGCAGCTACAGGTACTATGTCAGATATTCTATAGCCTCCAAGATCTGGATGCATTAGGCCTGGTATAACATCTCCTGCTTTAGCATCTTTGTAATAGAATATTCCCTGTATTAATGAACTTGCACAGTTTCCTATTCCTGCAATGGCAATTTTTATTTTTGGCATAATTATTCCTCGTTGTAAATAACCTTTAGTTATCTTACAAATCGTGTTTCCACCAGTTTTCAACTGGTGGCACAGGTTGTCAAAAACTTCGGCAGTAGCATGCAAGGAGAAACCTGTTTCTCCTGCACAACATGAATTCTGTTCATGTTTGTGCCATCGGTCTGCTTGAGGAAAGA
>JAZDMZ010000024.1:0-22250 GCA_043800495.1 Candidatus Aenigmatarchaeota archaeon | reverse complement strand
AATACTCTATTTTCAGTAAGTTTTACTCTAGTAAAGTAATTAGTCTAAAAGAAATATAATATTTGGTAAAAGCATACCCTAAAATACGTTGTTAGTACTTATGATTTGTGTGGTTAGATGGAAAAGCATGAGACATTGTATAATTTTTTAAGAGAATATTATCATTCTGAAGTTCAGCAGCAGTTGACAGAAGAACAGCCAGCGATATCTGTGGATTTTTCATTGATTGATGTTTATGATCCAGTGCTTGCAGATCAATTGTTAGAACAGCCAGATATTGTGCTAAAGGAATTTCAAGAGGCTGTTAAACTTTTTGATAATTCAGGTGATAGAATAAAAATTAGAATAAGAAATCTTCCTGAAAAACGATTAATACGATTGAGAAATCTTAGAGCAGAACATATAGGAAAATTAATGAGTACAGATGTGATAGTAAAATCTGCAACAGAAATAAAACCACAGGTTTATGAAATAGTTTATTCTTGTCCAGAGTGTGCAAATAGAATACTTGTTTCTCAGGATGATTCTACTTTTATACAAAAACCATCTGTTTGTGTATGTGGTTTTAGAGGAGATTTTGAGGTTGTGGAGAGAAAGATGTATGATTTTAGATGGTTGAGAGGAGTAGAACCTTTTGAAATAACAACAGGTGAACAACCAAGTGAAATAATGTTGCTTGTTAAGGAAGATCTTACAACACCAAAAATGCAGAGAAAAACAGATCCTGGAAATAGGATAAGGGTTGTTGGTATATTGAAAGAAGTGCCAAAGCGGATAAAGGGAAAAGTTACCACAATATTGAATACACATATTGAGGTAAATCATTTTGAATCATCAAAGGCAGAGCTTGATGAACTTGAGTTGACAGAAGAAGATGTGGCAAAAATTCTTGAGATGTCAAGGGATCCAGGTATTTATGAAAAATTAAGGGCTTCCATTGCACCAGGAATATATGGGTTTGGTGAGATAAAAGAATCTATTGCTTTGCAATTATTTGGTGGTGTTCCCCATATTTTGCCAGATGGTACAAGGATACGAGGAAATATTCATATTCTTTTAACAGGTGATCCTGGTGTTGGTAAAAGTGTTATGTTAAAATTAGTATCGACAATTGTTCCACGAGGAAGATATGTGAGTGGTTCTGGGGTTTCGGGTGTTGGTTTGACAGCATCTGTACGAAAAGATGAGGTTCTTGGCAGCTGGGTTCTTGAGGCTGGTGCATTGATTCTTTGTAATAAAGGATTGATAGCAATAGATGAGTTTGATAAGATGAGTAAGGATGATCAGATAGCTATGCATGAAGCCACCTCAATAGAAACAGTTAGTATCGCGAAAGCAAGTATTGTGGCTACATTGCCTGCACAAACTGCTGTGCTTGCTGGTGCAAATCCTAAATATGGAAGGTTTGAGCAGTATAAGGGTATTTTAGAGCAGGTTGATATTCCTGATACCCTATTATCAAGATTTGATCTTAAGTTTGCTTTGAAAGATATTCCTGATAGAATGTCAGATGAAAGAATGGCTGATCATATCATAACATCAAGAATATTGCCTGAAACAGTTATTCCTGTTATATCATTGGATTTATTGAGAAAATATATTGCATATGCAAGAAGAATAGAACATGTTGAATTGACAAAAGAAGCTGCTGATATGTTGAAGAATTTTTATGTTGAAATGAGAAATTCTAACCCAGAAGGAACTGTTGTAAGTATAACATTAAGACAGTATGAAGCATTGTTAAGATTAGCAGAAGCTTCTGCAAAAATAAGACTTGATACAAAGGTAGGGGTTGATGATGCAAAACGATCCATTAGATTGATGAAATATTCATTGATGCAACTTGGTTTTGATGAGGATACAGGAAGGATTGATATTGATAAGTTGGAGAGTGGAATATCATCAAAACAAAGATCAAAGATTAGAATAATACAGGATATTATCACAGAGTTGCAGAAAGAGAGTGGTAAAGAGATTGCAATATCTGATATTGAAGCTCAGGCAGAGGATCAGGGGGTTGAGGCTGAAAAGGTAAGAGAGGTAATACGTAAGCTAAAGGAAGAGGGTATAATATTTGAACCTAAGCCAGGGTATATTAAAAGAACCTAGGTGTATGTGATTTTCATGAATATGTTGATAAAAGATTTTAGAGCAGATTTGATGAATAAGGAAGTTAGCTTAGAGGGAATTGTTATTTCATGTGATACAGGCATTAAATTGTATGAAATAATATATTCTTGTCCAGAGTGTGCAAATAAAATACCTGTTTCTCAGGATGATTCTACTTTTATACAAAAACCATCTGTTTGTGCATGTAGTTTTAGAGGAGATTTTGAGGTTGTTGAAAGAAAGATGTATGATGTAGGAATAGTGGAACTTATACAAAATGGACATGAAAAAATTCTTAGAGTATTTTTCAAAAAACCTCAGACTGATCCAACAATTTGGAATAAGATTGAATATGGATCAAAAATTACTGTTACTGGAATAGTTGATTCCGAAAAAATTAACAAAGAACATTCATTCATGATTAATGCAGTTAATTTTGAGATATCAGGAAAGCTCACTATGGAAGAAAGGAGAGACATTCTTAGAGAATATCTAAAAAGTAATTATGTTTCTTTAGATAAAGAATTCTATGTTGAAATGAAGAGAAAAGGATTGGATGTATCAGATGTAGGTGTAATATTGGAAGAAATGCAAAGAGACAAAGAAATATTTTTGCATATTAATAGAAAAAAAGAGATTTCAATATTTTCTGATTCATTAAGTCCATACAAAATAATTGATTAAAGTGGTGATATTATGATAGAGAAAGAACAAAAAGAATCTGATATGAATATGTTGAATTTTTTAATGAATATTGGAAAATTGAAAAATGAGAAAAGAAGAGGATGGGTTTTAAGAGGAATTGATCATTCAGAATCTGTTGCAGATCATTCATTTAGAACAGCTGTTATGTGCATGTTGTTGGCTGATGAAGATATTGATAGGGACCTGGTTGTAAAGATGGCTCTTGTTCATGATATGGCTGAATCTATTGTTGGTGACCTAACGCCTGATGATATTGATAGTGCTAGTAAGCATGTGATGGAGAATGAGGCAATTATTAAAATTGTATCAACATTGCCAAATAAAAAAGCAAATGAGATAATGGATTTGTGGCTAGAGTATAATAAGGGTGAAACAAATGAGGCTAGGTTTGTAAAAGAGATTGATTTGCTTGAACTAGCTATACAGGCACTGGAATATGAGAAGAGTAATAAAAAGAAATATGATCTTATTGAAAAAGTGGGTAATAGGATAACAACTAAAAGCTTGAAACTAATATTCAATGAAATCATGGTGATGCGCAATGATTGAGAAAAAGAGACTAACTGCTATAAAGGCAAGAATAGGTTCTATTACAGCTGGTAAATATATTAATGAGGCAGATGGTAGCTATGTTGTGACTAAAAAAGCCTATAGAATAAGTAGGGTTAGATTGTTTGGAACGGTTGTTGATAGATTTATGTCAGCTGACAAAAAATTCTCTAGCATAACTTTGGATGATGGTACAGATACCATAAGAGCAAAGATATTTGATTCATCTATTCTTGAAAATTTTGGTGTTGGTGAAATGGCTGATCTTATTGGAAAAATAAAGGAATATAATGGTGAGTTATATGTTCTTATTGAAAATCTTTGGAAAGTAACTGATCCAAATTTTGAGGTTCTTCGGGAGCTTGAGATAAGAGAGAATGATAAGGTAATGGATAATAAGAAGAAAATAATACGGGAATATAAGAAACAGATTAGTGATCTTCATGAATTAAAACATATTATGAAAGAGTTTGGAATTTCTAGTCAAGAGGTTGAGGCTGTTATACAGGCTGAGACCATTGAAGAGCCTGAACAGGATATTGGTACTGATGAGCAGAAGGAAAAGGTGCTGAATCTTATAGGTCAGATGGATAGTGGTGATGGTTGTAATTATTCAGAAATCATAGAAAAATCAGGTTTATCTGAAAATATTATAGATGTTGTTGTAGAAGAGCTGTTGAATGAAGGTTCTTGTTATGAACCAAAACCAGGCAAGATTAAGAAGTTGTGATAGATATGTTTGGAATGGAAACTGACTACAATGCGTTGATTGATTTTACTGAAAAAACTCTGACATATAGGATTGTAACAAAAATGTTAGATAAACGTGAACTTCTTGCAAAAAAAATAATCGAGGATAAATATGGTCTGAAAGGAGGGATTATGCATGAGTGTGAAGATGATGAATCTTTGTCACAATATCTTGGAATTGTAAAGAGATTGATAAATTATGGAAGATCAGATGGGTTGGTAATTACAATGAATGGTAACAAACTTCCCATAGATGGTTGGCGTGAAAAGTACTATGTTGTTGCAAGAGTATCTGATGAAAAGAAACCAAATATGGTCTGGTATTATCATTTTTTAAATGATGCTGATATAATTTGTGTATAGAAATGTTAATTTGAATTATATTATAAATATTTCAAATATTTCTTAGAAAATCTGATTCAGACATTACTTCTATTGCTATATCATTTCCCAATAGTTTCTGTGTTTTTTCTTGTTGTCAAAGACTTTTGCACAACCATCGGTCACAGACCGATGGCATGCTACTGCCGAAGTTTTTGACAACCTGTGCCACCAGTTGAAAACTGGTGGAAACACGGTTTGTACTCATTCCATTATCTCCAACACGTTTGAAATCTTGTTGTCCTATTATTAGAAAATCTGTTTCTTTTGAAACTAAATCTGAGTTTATACCGCCAATATCTGCAATGATTTGTTGTGCTTTTGCTCTAGTCATTGAAGAAAGTGTTCCTGTAAAAACAACATGTTTTTCATAAAACATGTTATCAGATTTATGTTTTGAAACATTTCCAACAATCAAAATAGGTTTGCGATACTTGTAATGATATATACGTTTTGTTTCTGATGGCTTATAACCACCATTAAATAATTTTCCAATAGTAATTCCTAGTTTTGTTGTTATGTCATTGGTGTTTTTCACGTTGAATAAATCAAATGCTTTAAGTGAAAGCTTGGCACATGCCAATGCATCTGAGCCTGTATCATGATGTTTCAACTGGATTTTATTCAGATTGCAAAGAGACATTAGATTATATGAAAGTAGTTTTGGCCAAACTTTTTTAGAAAAGATATAGCTACATAAATAATGGATGTTTGGATATGGAATTTGATACATATCAAGGGTGTTACGTAAAACGCTAAAATCAAAACTCGCGTAGTGAGCTATAACGAGCTGATTTTTTAACATATTTTTTAATTCAGCTTTCCAAAGTTGATCGAATTCTGGCATATCAGAAACATTCTGTGGTTTTATGCCATGTACTGAGATGTTGAATTTGTCAAAATTTGGATAGCATTGTGGTTTAATGAGCCAAGTTTTTGTATCAATGATTTTGTTATTTTTTACAAAAGTTAGCCCTATTGCACAAGGACTATTTCTATTTGTTGTTGCTGTTTCAAAATCAATTGTAATAAAATCCATGATATGTATATACATCTAAAATTTAAGTTAGTTTATTTTTCGTTTCAAGGAACAATATCTTAAATAGATTATAAGCATTATTCTAAGTGTGATAATTATGTCAAAATTCAAATCATTGATAGATTTTATGAAATACTTTTTCCATGATGTTAGAGAAGAATGGTATACAATGGATCGTAAACTTTTGAGAATAGGAGCAGGTGTTGCAGGATTTGTAATAGCTGCTATATTCTGGTTATATTTCTTTCAATCAAGCAGTCCTTTTGGGTTTCTTGGTTTCTAGATGTTGTGGGTTATGGCAATTCCACAAAACATTCAGTATAATAATTTGTGGGTTGCTATATGTGAAATCGGTGTATTATATTTGGATTATTTACCGGTTTCACTATAATGTGTAATATGTTACATAAAAATATGAAGTATATTACATAAAAGTTTAAATATATTGTTTTCTATATAATTCATATGGCAAGTATAGAAGAACATGAGAAGACTGTCAGAGAGATGGAAGATGATATCAATCAAAAAATTAGAGAGGGTGTTGTTTTAGAAAGGCAGAAGATTATAGGATTTGCTTCGTCCGAAGGAGCTATTAATTGTTTTGCAATACTGCTCCATAGGAAAAATCTTATACCTCATGGATTCAATGTGAATCATAGATGGTTTGGTTCTGAAAAACTTGTAAATGGCAAATTTCCGTTTATGTTTCCTCAGAAAACCAAGCTTGTGCCAAAACTTATCAGATTAGAAGAACTTAGGGATAGATTGTGTTATGGAAAGAGAAAGCCTCTTACAGAGGCTGAAGAGGCGATTAGGCTCTTTTTTGATATTAAGAAGATAATCTCAGATGAGATGGGGGTTGTTTTATGAAAAGAAATGAAGTAATTGCTTATGTTTATGATTTTTTACACTTTTTGCTGGATAGTTCTAAACAGCAGGACAGTATTGATTCAATAATATTGTTTGGTTCTGTTGCTCGCGGAGACTTTGATAAGCAGAGTGATGTTGATATTTTTGTAAATACCAAGGATGATGCTCTTAAGAAAAAAGTTGATCATGCTCTAAACCAGTTTGAAAAAGCTTCTGAGCATTCCTGGGATCTTAGAGGGATAGAGCTTCCGATAAAGTGTATTGTAGGAGATCTGGATTCAAAGGCCTGGAGCTTGATAAAAAGGGAGATAATAAGTTCTGGTATTGTGTTATATGGTTCGTATCATGATGTTCCTAAGAAAATGAATCATTATGCACTAATTATGCTGGATTTGAGCAAACTTAGTCCTAAGAAAAAGGTAAAGGTTATTAGAGAGCTCTATGGATATGAGATAAAACAACCGAAAAAGCTGTATAAGATTCAAGGAATTGTTGAAACGTTTGGTGGGGTTAAATTAAATCCAAATACTATTATTATTCCAATGAAAAAATACAGAGTGTTTTATGATTTTCTTTCAAAAAATAGGCTTCTGTTCAGAATAAGGGAGGTTTGGATGGAATAGTTCTATTCTATATTATGTAATATATTACATAAATATATGTAATCTGTTACATATTTAATTGTTCTTTGTGTGTATGTGAAATCGGTGTATCATACAAGAAAGAATTATGTTCTTTCTGTACACAAAGATTCTTTGAATCTTTGTTGTATCCGGATTATATCATGTGGCATAATTTTCTAGAATATTATGATGCCACTGCTATACATGGTGGAACAAAGTTCCACCTGTACAGGTGAACTATCTGAGTTCACCATGTATAGCAACCCACAAATTATTATACTGAATGTTTTGTGGAATTGCTATAATTATGTTTTAATTTGTTATGCATTCTACTACATTTTAAGAATTCCTAACTGTTCAAGGATTTCTAGCCAACTCCAAGCCCATACAATTGCTTCAAATGCTCTGATAGGATCATTGTTTTTTTGAAAATGTTTGCAGTCAGCAATATATGCATGAATATTTGTTAGCATTCTTTGATGTTCTTTGTTTTCTGGGGTTACTAATTCTATAGTTTTGATTTTATCCTCTATTTTTTTCTGCCATTTTTCTGTTTCATTCTTTAGATTTTGTTCAATCATAGTATTTCACTTTGTTTAATTATTTTACAAATAGTTTTGTTTAGTCATGTATTTTACCAATAGCTACGCTTTTTTAAGGAATTGTTATAATAAAGACAAATTAAGATATTCTTGTTCTTTGTCATTTAGTCTTCCTGTGATTATTATTACAGCAGGTATATCTTTGATATTTTGTTTTATCAGTTTTTCTATTGTGTTATAAACTATTTTTTTATCATCATTTCCAAGTTTTGTGCATGCCAAAATTTTTGTGGCTTTTGATATAATATTTTTATTATGAGTTTGTTCTAGTATTAGCAGTTGCTCTAATGCCTGGGTTATTGTCATTTTTATGTCTAAAAGCATGAGAGTATGATAACCTATTTTTTGGTTTGATTCAATTACCTGATAGGGTGATGATGGTTGATAGTTTTTTTGAAACAATGGCATTGTTGTTATTCTTCCAAACTTGTATAGATCAAGACCTGTTTCTGCTACAGCAGTGTGAATTGAAGGAGCGTGTATTATATGATAACTTACATTATTTTGTTTTGCTAGTGCAATCAATTCATAGTGGGTTGTTGCTGATAGTGGATCGCCTGGTATTAGTAGAGCAACCATTTTTTTCTTGGCTTCATTTATTAATAACATTGACTCTACTTTTTCTCTTTCAAGAACATTAAGTTTTTTACCTATTAGTTTTTCTAGTTTTTCTATACTTCCTTGCCAGACATTTGTGTAAAATTCTGCATATATTTTATCACACTGCTTAAGCGTGTTCAGGGCTTTTAGTGTCATGTCTTCTTCATCGTTTAGTCCTAGTCCAATTAGGTATAGCATATTTTCAATCAACTTGTAAAATTAGAATAGGAGCTAGTTTTTAATAGCCTGTTCTAGTAGGGTAATATTAATAGGTTAATGTATTGGTGAGTGTATGGAAAGCTTTATATATGACTTATCCGAATAATCTATGTATATATTAATACGTTCATGTCACCAGTTGACTGGTGAGTGAGCGTGTAAAAGACTTTAGAAGTCTTTTCACAGGTGAATGTCTTGGGAGATGATATTAAAGACGAAGTTGTTCATATTCTTGATAGGGCTATTGAGCCATTGGAAACAAAGGAGATTGAGGATGAGATTAAAAATACTGTTAAAAAAGAAAGTGTTACAAGAACAAAGGTTTTCTATAGATTAAATTTACTTAGAGGCGAGGGCAGGATAAAGGGAAAATTCACAGGTCCTGGTAAAGGAGTTTGGATTTGGTGGAGAACTGAGGCTTTCAAAATTAAGAAAGCGCACCTGGCTATACTTGCTCTGTTTATCATATTCTTTTCTTTACCGACATTTGCGTTAACAAGCGCTGGTTTGTCATTGGTGCTAGAACATAGCAACAATAATAGTCTTGTTTCTGGGTACCATAACCTCACAATTGTTGTATCCAGTCAGAATAATTGCACCAATGGCATTTTTTATAATCAAACGTTTGTGAATGGAATTTATAATGGACGAAGCAATGTAACAATGAGTAATTTACCAGTTGATTATAATACAAATTATTATCTTTGTTATTGGGTAGATGGTATACTAGTTGGTGGAATAGATAATAGTACAATTGGATAGGATATTTAGAAAATTTAGATGATAAATAGCTGATTTCTATATTATAGTACGAAGCATAATTTTCTAGACTGAATGTGCTTCGTACATACACGAGAAACAAAGTTTCTCTTGTACAGGTTGAACTATGTTCAACCATGTATAGTAAAAACAATAATAATATATTCTATTTAGTATTGTTTATTACTATATTCTAATGATTTAGGTTGTGCTGGTGGATTTGATATCTGTTTGCTTTCTTCTCTTTTCTTGGCTATCCAGACTGGAATAAGGATTATTATTATTACCACAATTCCTATGATAAATAGGCTGAATAGGCTTTCAATTGATGCTAATATTCCTGTGAAATCAAATACACTATTTTTTGGAATAAATGCATTTCCTATTTTAAGTAAAAGCCATGATCCTATGGCTAATATTATTAGAGCTATGATAGTATTTCTTACTCCAGTTGATGACATTTTTTTGCCTCTTTATAGACATATCTTTATAAGTTCTGATGATTTTCCCAAAGAGTGAGATTCTTCTTTCATTACTTCAAAAACCATTTCTATAACTTCTTTAATATTCTTTAATGCTTCTTCTTTTGTTTCACCTTGACTGATTGCACCAGGAATTTCTAGACACTGAACAGAATATCCGCATTCTTTCTCTTTATTGAGTAGTATTGTGTATTTCATTATTTCATCAAGATATTAATTATATTAATCTAAAATACTCTTCTCATAGATTCTACTTAAAACTTTTCTAATTGCTTCTGCCTTGTCTTTTCCTATACCCTCTATTTTCTGGAGATCTTCTTTGGATGCAGTAAATACAGCACTGGGTGTTTTAAAATGATTTAACAGGCGTTTTGCTAGAGTAGTGCTAATATTAGGCAGACCACTAACAATGTATTCCTGCTGTCTGTTTGATGATGGAAATGATATTTTTTCTCTAATTTTTACATCTTTTTTTAATTCTTGTTGTTCACGTTTTGCAATGGTATATAGAAGAGAGGCTGTTTCCTTTTGGTTATGTGTCCATAGTATTGGTATGCTATTTGTTATAGTGATGCTTGCCAATGCTCCTGCTATTGCATTTGGATGAATGTTTTTTGATTCAAAAACACTTTCTTCACCTTCTATTATCAGAAGTGGTTTTGAATAGGATTGTTTTAGATTTTTCAATTGTTTGAATAAACGACCATTTGTCATGCTTTGTAGAAAATCATTAGTGACTTTACGTTCAACAGCCACTCTTTTGCTTAGGAGATAATCTCCTACTCTAAGTTGTTTTTCTATTATTTTAACATTTTCATAATCCTTTAGAATATCTAATATTCCTGTTGCTTCTCTGTGATCTATGTAAATGACTATCTTTTTCATAGTACCATCAGATATATTATCTTTCAGAGAATATTTATGATAATGTACTTTGGGTTAGTGAGGTTTGTTTATCTTGTTGGTTTTTCATTTCATGGAGTATTTTCTTCATTTTTTGTTCTTTATGATAACCTGACCAGTAGAATGCCTCATCTCGTGTACCTCTGGTCATCATAACAAGCACTTTGCCTGGTCTGCTGCGGGCAGTTCGGCCCTGCCGCTGTATTTTTCTTATCTCACTTGGTATTGGTTCATAGAATATGACAGTGTCTGTTTCTGCTATGTCAAGACCTTCTTCCCCGATTGAAGTCGAACAAAGTACATTATAAAAACCTAATTTGAATTCATTTAATATTTTTATCTGTTCTTTTTGATTCATGCCATGACCTGATTTTTTTGCCTGTCCAAAAAAGGCAACTGGTTTTGCGTTTGTTAGTTTTTTTGTCATTTTTACTATTGCTTCTACAGTGTCTCTGTATTGTGCAAATATCATCACTCGTCTGTTTCTCAGCATTTCTGATTCTATCAAACTCTCTAATCTTTGAATTTTTGGATGTTCTATGTTATATTCGTATAATCCTCTGGTTATGTCTATTGCTTGTTGAAATGCAATATTTTTTATAAGCCGTTGGGCGGCTTTTGAGTTTTCATTTTCTAATTTTTCCAGGTATTTTTTCAATGCATAGACTGACTGGGTTTCTGCTAATATTAATGCATGGTCTATTTTCAATATCTCTGCTATGTAAGACAGAGCAGCTAGACCAGAACCTGTTCTATTTTGCGCTAATTGTGCTTGTAATCTTAGGAGTTCTACTTTGCTTATCTTTGGCATTCTTATTATTCTCCACGATATCAGCATTTCTATGATTGTGTTTTTGTGGTTTGATAATAGGTTTACTATTTTTCTAAGTTCTGGTAATAGATCTACTTGAATAAATGCCTGTGATGATTTCTGAACATAGGGTTTTACATCAATATCATCTCTCTCTCGTATTTCAACATGTTCAATAAATAGTTTTTTCTTTATTTCATTTATTTTTTCTTTATCTGATCCTGGTGATGCTGTTAGTGCAAGAATCAGTGGATCTCTTGATTTTCTCATATATTCTTCTGCCACAAACACATAGGCATAGTTTCCTACTGATCTATGGGCTTCGTCTACTATGAGCAGAGAAATTTCTTTTAGATTAAGTATTCCTTGTTTTATGTCATTTTCGACTGTTTGTGGAGTTGAGAATATGATGTCGGTTTTTCCATATAACATGGCTCTTGCATTGGGTTCTGTTGCTCCTGTTATTGTTTTTAGTTCAGGACCAAGTTTTAGAAATCTTTCAAATGTCATTCTATGCTGGTCTACCAGTGGTTTTGTAGGAGCCATCATAAGTATTTTTGTATTCATATTTTTTTGAAATCTTTGGGCAACCACAAGAACAGCTATATTTGTTTTCCCTAGTCCAGTTGGCAGAACTACCAATGAGTTTTTTTGACAGGCTTTTACAGCTATTTCATCCTGATACTCTCTTTGTTCTATGACATTTTGCCGTATCCATGGATGATTTACATATTTCTTGGCAATTGTGTCAATAGCTGATTTGTTTTTCAAATCAGTTATTTTATCAATAGCTTCGTTGTGATTAGTTTTATCAATAACTTCGCTTTGCTCAGATATTTTATTAGTAGCTGAATCATTAGTTTGATGCACTTTGTGCATTGGTGTGTTTGATTCAGTTAATTTATTATCAGTCATTTTATTATCTGGTGGCATAGAACTAGAGAGTTAGCAAAACTTAAAAGGGCTAAAAAAGCCTGTCTTTTTTCTTTTTTTCTATGCCATATTCTTTTCCCATTTCATACTGTGATTTCATTTCATATGTGCTTTTCATTGCATAGGTTCCTGATTCTTTTACAGGCGGTTTTATCGGACTTTCATATATGTCTTGTTTTTTAGGTTCTGGTTTCCAGAATATGTTTTTAATCATCTGTTTTATTCTAAATACTTTTGATAGCATTTTTGAATAGACTGGTGCTGCTGGGCTTGAACCAATATTAAATTTCCATAAAATATCTCTTT
Source organism: Candidatus Aenigmatarchaeota archaeon (assembly GCA_043800495.1). Taxonomy (GTDB): domain Archaea; phylum Aenigmatarchaeota; class Aenigmatarchaeia; order GW2011-AR5; family JACRAC01; genus JACRAC01. Next base: position 9,609 of record JAZDMZ010000024.1, on the reverse strand, counting down.
TATCAATATCAAATGCATAGAAATTACCATTCCAGCCACCAAAATATAATACAGTATCATTTTCTTTTAGAGGTGCATCTATTTCAGTACCAATATAATATTTCCATAATAATTCACCATCTAATGAAAGTGCATAGAGATTTTTGTCATGGGATCCAAAATATAATACATTGTTATGTATTCTTGGCTGGCTAACAAGTCCGTCTGATTTGTATTTCCATAGAGTTCTACCATCTTCATATGATATTGCATGAATATGACCATCATTTGTTGCTATGTATAGAATTCCTTTGTAGGAGATTTCTTTCATAGCTATTCCATCAATTCTTGTTTTCCATAAAAGTGTTCCATCTTCCCATGCTAGACCATAGTAGTTTCCTGACATATCACCAAAACATAATGTTCCGTTGTCTATGTGATTATTGGTTACACGATTATCAAATCCTACTATTTCATTGCCATGTTTATCGATTAAAATTCCTGTTAAGATATAACCTCCTGAAAGATAATCCCATAGCCTTTCTCCATCTCTTATTACATGCATTTTACTGTCACATGATCCAACAAATACAACATCTTTTACAACACGAGGTGCTGATCCTATTGGACCACCTGTTCTATATCTCCATATCAGATCTCCATCTAGTGAAATACAATAAACATAGGAATCTATTGAACAGATGTATATGGAATTGTTTGTAACAGCAGGTGCTGTTATTATTTTATCACCTGTTCTAAATTTCCAATTTAGATGACCTGTTGCTGCATCTATTGCGTATAAGTGCTGATCAAATGATGTGGTATATAATACATTGTCTTTTAGGACAGGCGTTGATGTTATAATGCCATTTGTTCTAAAATTCCATAACATTTCTCCTGTTTTTGAATTAAGAGCATGGATAGAGCCATTGTTTGAACCAAAATATACTACTCCATTTTCAACAAATGCTCCAGAACATATACTGTCTCCTGCTTTTATTGTATCTAGAATATTGTTTACTGATATATCTGGCTCTTCTCTTTGGATATGCATTGTCTCGTCTTGTATTTGGTCATGATCTCTTAATTCATATTCTGTCATAGAACTAGTTTTTATGGTGAAGTATTAAAATGGTCTATATAGGAATTCTTTTATACTGGTCATATGATATTATTTACTATGGGCATCAGTAGTGTTTGTAAAGAGGTTCTTAGAAGAATACAGCCGAGTATTGGTGAAGATAAGAAGGTAAAAGAGCTTACACACAGGGTTCTTGATATATTAGAAGAAATGAGTCACAAGGCTGTTGCAGTTGGATCTATTGGAAAACATACCTGGCTGAGTGGAGATCATGATATAGATATATTTGTTTTATTTTCAAAAGAAATTAGTAGAAACGATCTTGAGAAAATGGGATTGAAAATAGGTACAGATGTTTGCAACATACTAAAAAGTAAGCCTATTATGAAATATGCAGAACATCCTTATACACGGACTGTTGTAGGTGGTTATGGTATTGATATAGTGCCTTGTTATGAGATAGGAAGCGGAGAAAAGATAATTTCTGCAGTTGATAGGTCGCCATTACATTTAAAATATGTTCTTGATAACATGAAGCCAGAACAGAGAAATGAGGTACGGCTTTTGAAACAATTCATGAAAGGAGTGAATGTCTATGGCTCTGATGTTAAACATAATGGATTTTCAGGTTATGTTTGTGAGATACTTATCATAAAATATGGTACATTTGAAGAAGTGCTTAGACAGTCTATGCACTGGTCATTGCCACAGATAATAGACATGGATCAAAAACAGGTTAATAAATTACAGGGAGCTTTATTTTTAAAAGATCCTGTTGATGTTGAGAGAAATGCAGCTGCAGCAGTTGATTCTGAGAAATTAATGAAATTTATATCAGCTGCAAAGCAGTTTCTTAGAGATCCTGGTAAGGAGATGTTTTTTCCAAAACTGGTAAAATTGTCAGGAGCATATGTTAGTAAATTAAAGAAAAGAGAGACATATTTACTTGCACTGAAGACAAAAAGGCCTGATATGATAAACGATACTTTGTTTCCTCAGTTGAGAAAAGCAATGGAGAGAATTGAAGGAGCATTGATACATGAGGATTTTAATGTGATTACAGCAATTGAGTATGCAGACAATCATGATATTGTTATTTTATTTGAGTTTTATTGTGAAAAATTACCTGGGATTAAACATATGACAGGTCCTCCTATTAATTCAAAACTTCATAGCACTGAGTTTTTGACAAAATACAAAGATGCTGAATTTGGTCCATATGTTATAGGAAAAACTTGGAATGTTGAAATAGTTAGAAAATATAGAAAACCAGAGGATTTGATAAAGGATTTTCTAAAAAAAGATAATCTTGAACAAAGAGGTATTGCAAAGAATTTGGTAGAGCCATTGAAAAAAGCAACTCTTATCAGAGGAAAGGCTGTTTTTTCATTAATCCAGAAGAATAAGAAATTGTCAGATTATGTAAGAAGAAGATATTTTGACAGTATAAGAATTGTGTAAATAGCTATTCTGAAAAACGGAATAGTTATTTTATCGATAATTCCAGGAATTGGTCAGAATATAAATAACTTCGTTTTACTCAGTCAATATACAAATCGTGTTTCCACCAGTTTTCAACTGGTGGCACAGGTTGTCAAAAACTTCGGCAGTAGCATGCAAGGAGAAACCTGTTTCTCCTGCACAACATGAATTCTGTTCATGTTTGTGCCATCGATCTGCTTGAGGAAAGATTCGCTTTCCTAAGCCGCCAAATGAATCTCTGATTCATTTGTACGGTGACCGATGGTTGTGCAGAAGTCTTTGACATAGCTATTTACTTTGTAAATAGTTAGAATATGATTATTGGTTTCTTTCTATATGTGTGTTTGCAGGACAGACAATAAGCCAGTCATTGCTTACTCCCACTACATCACCACCTACGGCGTCGCAGGTTTTTTTAATTCTTTCAATTGCTATTTTTAATTCGCCTAGATTTTTATCTCTAAAGTCTTTTACGTTTACAAGCATAAGAGTTCCTTCTCTGAGTTTTTTTTGTATTCTATCAGAATCAGCATATTCAATTAGCTTTTCTATATGAATAGGTACTTGTTTGTTTTCCATTGTTTCATTGTGAGAGAGTTCCATATAGTCGTCTTTTTTTTCAAACATATTCAACACTACTATGATAATATATCAGTTGGGATATTTAATCTCTGTTAATTGCCTCTAGTTGTGATACAATAGACATTATTTGGGTTCTTGTATATACAGGAAGATTGGTATCATTTGCAGCTTCATCAAGAATAGATATGGCAGAACTAATTCTTACTGGTTTTTCCATTTTCTCATCGTTAAGATCATGCTTTGCCTGTTCTATTGATAGTCTTATGTTTTTTGGCACTGTTTTATCATTTCTAATATCTTCTAGAAGTGTCATTATATGTTGTATTTCTTTCATGTAATCGCCTGTTATATGTTTTTGTAAATTATGGTAAATAGCTATTCTGCTGAACAGTCAAATTAACTACCTGCCTTTGGTTTCTGGTTCATCATTGACTGCAATGATTTTTGACTTTCTTTTATATCTTCAGTGAGTTTTTTCTCTTGCTTTTCAAGTGTTTTTATCTTTAGGTCAAAATCTTCCTTTTTTTCTTCGAGATCATTTTTTATATCTTCTTTAGACATTTTGATTAATATAGGACCAGATGCTCTGTAGATATCATCAGTGCTTTTTTCAACCTCTTCAAGTGCATTGTCAACCTCTTTTTCATGCATTGATAGAGTTTGTTTTTGCATCATGATGTTTTGAAGAATCTGATTTTTTGTTTGTACTTCTGTTATAATTTTTTCTAAATCACTCATAAAATCACCTAGCTTTTACTTTTTTGATAATAGGTACTCTTGCTTTGACAAGTACTCTAAAGCCGCAAAAAGGACATCGTATTCTATCTTCAAATGAAAATAGTTTTTTACATTTTAAACATCTATATTCCATTTTTATTACCTCATTTTATAAATAGCTATTCTGTTTAGAATAGTTATTTTATTAATAGCTAAATTCTTTTTCAAAGAATTTAGTCATAATATTATGCTTTGAATGCATATGCTCCTGATGCATATTTCACAGAGCATTTTTTACATTGCCATATGCCTGTTGCTAGTCTTTTGACACTGACTCGTGAACATGATGGACATTTGTATAATGTTCTGCTTTTTTTATTTGCTTTCAAGACATTCTCTCTTATTCGTTTTCCATATCTTGAACCAAATTTAGCATTAGGGTGTTTTGTCATGTTCAAAAACCTTGTTTTTTATAGCTAGCTATTTGCTCTGCAAATAGTCATAATATAAATAGCTAAATCCTGCTGGATTTAGTCAGTATACTTCAATGAGTAGTATTTTTAAAGTATAAAAAGGCTTTGTTTTTGCATTATAGCGAGCCAACAAAGTAATTAGGTATAATATTTTTTGTTGCTCGTATATAGTTAACCAAAATTATGTCCGGTTTCTTTATTTGGTTAGCTATAAATAGTACGACTGATTCATGAAATGAATGTCCTGATTATGCAAATCTGATGGTTTCTAGAGCGCGTGGGCAGTTTGTTTCTATTCTGAAGTCTTTGTGAATAGCTCTTGATAGTAGACTACAGGTCATGCTTTCTCCATGAATAACTATAATCTTTTTTGGTCTTATTTTCAGTGAACTAATGAATCCGTATAATTGTTGTCTATCACTATGACCTCCAAGACCTTCTGCTGATTCTATTTCTAGTTTTAATTCAATTCCTCTATCATCGTTCATTGTGGGTACATATTTCCATCCTTTTTGTATTTTGTTTCCAAGGGTTCCTTCTGCCTGATAGCTCACAAATAATAATAAATTTTTTTCATTATCTGCAAAGTTTCTAAGATATTCAAGTGCAGGACCTCCTATTAACATACCTGCTGTGGCAAGCACAATACATGGTTCATTTGATTCAAATACTTGTTGTCTTTCTCTACCAGATCCGATGGCTTTTAGTCTTGGATCTTGGAAAGGATCTTTATCTTTGTATAATATTTTATTTTGCATTATTCTTGAGAAAAATTCTGGATAGGCAGTGTGTATTGCTGTTGCATCCCAAATCATTCCATCAAGGTAGATGGGTGCTTCAATGTCTGTTTCTGCTAATATGGCTATTATTTCCTGTGCTCTTCCTGTTGCAAATGCTGGTATAATTATCTTGCCTTTTCTTGCAATTACCTCTTTGATTTTTTCTATCATTTTTGCAATGCCTATTTTTTGAGGAGGAAGATCTTTTGTACCATATGTTGATTCTATTATAAGACCCTCTACTCGTGTGAAATCAGTTGATGCTTTGTCAAATAGTTTTGTATTTTCGAATTTTATATCTCCTGTATAAAGGATGTTGTATAATCCGTCTCCAATATGTAGATGTACTGTCGATGAGCCAAGTATATGACCTGCGTTGCCTAGTGTTATTCTAATGTCTGGTGTTATGTCTGTAACTTCATCATATTCTAGAACAATACAGTGTTTTAACATTTCCTCTATTCCTTTTGATGAGTATGGAACTGGTTTTCCTTCTCTTTGACAGATTCCAATATAATCCATCTGCAGTAGTACACCAGTGTCTCTTGTTGGTCTTGTCATGTAAATAGGGCCTCTGTATCCATATTCATATAACAATGGCACTAGGCCAATGTGATCCATGTGAGCATGAGATATTATAACAGCATCTAGTGTTTGAATGTTAAATTCTGGTGCTTCTAGATAAGGGAAAGCTTTTGATGAGCCTGGTGCTATTCCACAATCTAAAAGAATACGGCTGTTTGGTGTTTGCACAAGAATAGCAGATCTACCAACTTCTCGTGCTGCACCTAGAAATGTGGCTCGTATCCATTCTACTCCTTTCTTTTCTCCATATATTTTTTCTCCTAGTTTATGTAAAAACTTTTTTCTATAGCCTGCTTCTTTATGTGTCATTCTTCTTATGGTTTTGATTAATTCTGAATCTATGAAAGGGGCTCTTTTTATATCAGGAGACCAGTAGGTTTTGTGTTTTATCAGATTAAGAGTTTCCCCACTTTTTCCTATCACTAGTCCTGGTTTTTCAGCATGTATAATGACTTTTGCAAATTCTGGTTCAAAATAAATATCTTTTATACCAGCTTCTTTTGCAACATTTTCTTTAATAAATTCTTCTGTTTTCTTTTCATCTAGAAGTATTTTTTCATCAGCTCTTACCTGTACTCGTTTTTTTACTTTGTTTACAATGGATTTTATTAAATCCAAAGAAGAGTTGAAAAATTCCTTATTTTTAGTATATAGTATTATCTCACACCCTTCATAGGTTACTTCTGTTATCATTGCATCCTTTGGGATATTTTCCTTGATTGTATCAAGAACTGATTGTTTATCTTCCATTTTATCACATGTAGAATCGTTTTGTAATAGCTGATTTGATGTCAAATCAGTCATATAACTAATAGTTTCACTTTGTTTAGTTATTTTCCAAAAGTCTTTAGTATTTCATCTATTTTTTCTTTGGCAACTAGTTCATAACCATCTTTTGTTATAACTGCAATAACAATTCCTCCTCCTGAGAATACATCTCTTTCTCTGGCTGATCGTATTGCTTTTACAAGTAGTCTTATACCATCTTCTTTTGACATATTTTCTTTAAAATCAGCTTCTAGTACACCATATGCAAATGGTGAACCTGATCCAGTTGCAACACAATTATCTTCTTCTGCTCCTCCCATTGGATCAATTGTCCATAGATGGAAACCAGATTTATCATGACCTCCTATAATTAGCATTGACATATATGGATAATATCGTGATGCCTGTAGAATATTTGACAGTAATGAGATTGTGGCATTTACAGTAAAGTCAGTATGTCTCATTGTTTTGTAGATGTTTATTTCAGCTTTTAGCATTCTTACAACTGCCTGTGTATCTCCTGCTCCTCCTGCTGTTGTGATAGCAATTTTGTCATCTATTTGATAGACTTTTTGAGCTGTTTTTGATGAAACCAGATAGCCTAGTGTGGATTTGCTTTCGCTTCCTAGTATTAGACAGTCTTTGCATATTATGCCTGCTGTTGTTGTTCCTGTTTCTCTTGTTTCTGGTTTCATTTCATCACCTTAATGTTTTATTAATAATCTCTAAATAAAAATCTATCAAGAATCACTATATATCTGTATTGTATGGAAGTATTTATAGTTATAGTGTTCCAATGAAAAATCAAGTATGTTGCATAATATACGTCATTGGGCACTATACATGAACAAATAAATATTATACTGAGTTACTTATTTGGCTTGCTATATCAAGCGAGCATAGATATATTCCTTATTTGGTTTATTGTATAATTATCCAATGGGATAATTGGTGATGTGATTCTTAGCATTTTTAAGTTGCTGTTGGCATCTCTTTAGCTGATCTCTTTCATATTTTCCAGGTTCTTGTATACAAATTTCATATGTTGTCTCTTTAGTTTCAGTACCATCAGTATTTTTTTTAATTTGTGTCTGTTCCCATTTTTTAAGTTCAATTTTGTGCGTATCAATACCAGCTTTTTTATAGCAATCAAGGGATTCTTCATAATAAGATGCTGCCTTTTTAATATTTCCTGAGTTATAAAAAACATTGCCTGCTGCACTTAGAAAATTTGCTTGTGCATTGGGATTATTTTTAGAAAGCTCTATGCCTCTTTCTATCTGTATTAATTGCTTTAGTTGCAGATATGAAAGGTTTGAGATAGGAATATCTGTACCCATGATTAGATTGTGATAGAAGGATATTTAAGGCATGTAAATTGAAGAAATGGTTAACTTGGGGTTAATATTTTTTGCCTAAATAGGCTTTGTGTTTTGCATCTTTTCCACAATGTATGCATTTGTTACTAGGTTTTTTATCATCATATCCAATGAGAGCAAGTTCAGTATCTTCTTCAATGTGTTGTGCACATTCAATTGATCCACACCATGAAATTGCTGCAAATTTTTTATTCTCAGCTACTTGTTTTGCTTCTTCTTTGTCTGATACGTGAATAATTTTGTTTTTATGATATTCCTGTGCTTTAACAAGCATATCATGCTGAATGTTGTCAAGTAGATTTCTAATAAATTCTTCAATATTTTTTTCACCAATTGTTAATTTTTCATTGTCAAATCGTTTTGTTATTGATAGTGCATTATTCTCTATTTCCTTTGGACCTATTACTATTCTTAGAGGTATTCCTTTTATTTCCCAGTCATAGAATTTTGAACCGATTGCCTGATCTCTTATGTCTAGATGAACTCTGAAGTGTTTTTTTAGTTTTTCATATAAAGTTTGTGCTTCGTGCATTATCTGATCTTTTTGCTTTTGAAATACAACAGGTATGATGACTATCTGAATAGGTGCTATTTCTGGAGGAAGGACCAATCCTTTGTCATCCCCATGTATTGCAACTACTGCTGCCAGAGCTCTTGTGGAAATTCCATAACATGTTTGAATAACGTTCTTTTTTTCTTCGCTTTCATCTATATATTTTATGTCAAATGCCTTAGAAAAATTATCGCCAAGATTGTGAACGGTTCCTATTTGCATTGATTTACCGTCTGGCATGATAGTATCAAATGCTTTTGTATAAATAGCACCAGGAAAAGTATCTGTTATCGGTCTTTTATTGATTATGAAAGGAATTGCAAGATTGTTTGTAAAATGTTTTGAATATATGTTCATTGCATTTTTTATTTCGTTTTCTGCATCTTCCCAATCTTTATGAGCTGTGTGGGATTCATTGAAAAACATGATTTCTCTCATTCTTATAAGAGGTTTCGTCATTTTGGTTTCATATCTGAAGACAGAGACAGTTTGAAATATTTTCAATGGAAGATCTTTATGAGATCTTATCCACAGTGAAAACATAGGGTACATTGCTGTTTCTGACGTTGGTCTTAATATAAGGTTCTCCATTAGTTTATTGTTTCCAGCGTGGGTAACATGAAAAACCTCTCCTTCAAATCCTTTTATATGATCAGATTCTTTTTTCAGAAAACTTTCTGGTATGAATAATGGAAATAACACTTTTTTATTCCCATTTTCTTTCAGCATATGTTCTAATTTTTCTGTGATGGTATCAAGGAGTTCTGTACCAAATGGCATTAATACTTCACATCCTTTCACAGGATATCTTTGATCTAATAATCCAGCTACCTTTACTATTTGATTATACCATTCTGAGAAATTCTCTTTCTTTTCTGTTAGTGCATATGATTGCTCTTCTTTGTCTTTCATGATATCACATATTTAAAAATAAGAGTGGGTTCGGCCAGATTCGAACTGGCGTCTAAAGCTGTTTATGCTATACACCCTTTGAGTGGATGTTAAGCTCCCAAAGCTCTAATGCTAGACCAAGCTACACCACGAACCCATTGTGAAAAATAAAATAACTTCACCATGTTCAGTCATTTTATCAATAGCTATTCTATTGAATGGTTATCATATCAATAGCCATTTATCTGAATGGTTATCATATCAATAGCCATTTATCTGAATGGTTATCATATCAATAGCCATTTATCTGAATGGTTATCATATCAATAGCCATTTATCT
>JAZDMZ010000017.1:0-6419 GCA_043800495.1 Candidatus Aenigmatarchaeota archaeon | reverse complement strand
TAATTTGACCTGAAAATCCGAATAATTTCTCATGGTCTCTTACAACGCTTGGTATCTCAACTATTGGTAACATACTTCATTTTAGTATTAGAAACTAATTAATTTTGTGGTACTCCACTATATAAACCGCAAAAGTTCAGTCATTATTACTAATACCATCTACTGTTTTTGCTGCAACCATATGCAAAGAGGAGGATTTCAAGATAATTGACAATCTGATGGGTGGATATATACCAGGAACTATAACAGGCAGAGATATGAACTATGTTTCAGGACCAGTTCCATCCCAACAAGGCGATGAAGAGTCTCTTGATGAAAATGGCGAACAAGTTTCATCATTCTCAAATAACGCTGGAAGAATCTCCTGTTCAACAACAGAGCTAAGAAAACAGTATAAAACAATTTGCTTTAAGAATAGAAAGAACTGTCTGTCTAGAGATGGAACCACAATGCCAGTTCAATTATGTGTTTCTGCAAGACCAGTATGCATAAAAGAAATACTTAACTATGGTGTTCCACGATATAGATGTGAACTAATAAGAACCATAATGATATATAGAGCAATTCCTTTTGATAATCCATATAGATCAAGAGTAGTTCAGAATGGAGATCCGTGTCCATGTGGTTCAGTTTGTGTTAATACTGATGCAGGTCTAAAATGCATGGATCATGTTCAAGTAGACGCAGGTGGTTATAGAGCATCAACAGTCTATGTATCACACCCACTATTTATAAGAGCTTCAGATAGAATAGGACCTTATACAGAAATTCCATAAATCAGAATCAATCAATAGAGGATTTTGAATATAGTAAGAAGCATAACTTCCTAGAGTTTACATGCTTCTTACATATAGTAAGTGTAATATAGTATTGCACATTACTATAACATGTGTTTTGGTCAATTTGAGGAAAATCAGAGATTTTCCTAAGTCTCAAAAAAGTTTTTCTTATATTCCCTATTTTTTGCCTACTATTCTAAGCACCCAATCAAGATATAACTCCTCATCTTTGTTAGAGGATTCGCTCATTCTTAACAGCATTTTATAATTATTTTTTCTGACTCTATTCAAATTACGCATGCTTTTTTTTAAATGAGATAAATCTCTAGTTAGATAGGTAAATCCATGACGTGAATCTGCATCACACTGAGTTAAAGATACCACACCAACAGTATTCTTTCCGTCTATTTTGCCAACAAAAGACAATATACTACAATCTTTACAATAAAATATAGTAAACTTTGAATAATAATCTGTTGAATCACCAGTCATCAAGAAATCTCTCTGAAACACATCTAATTTATGACAATCAAGATCTGCTGAAAAACCATACTTATGTCCTACATGGTTATCAGCAGGTCTGTCAGCATGCTCCTGTATATATGTAAAATCTGCCTGACCCAAATATTTTATATTAGAAAGATCATACTGAGAAAGTGCGTCAATGAATTTTTGTTCAGTTGTTTTCTGTTTATCAGAATTTCCTCTCTGTGCATAAAACCTACCTGTTTCAGGATCATAACCTAATACATTGCCTGAAAGTCTTGATAAAGCGTATTTAACAGGCTCACTAATAGCTGGCTTTGGCTTTTCATGTCCATTATATGATCTGTTTACATCAACTGTTTCTCCCATTACACTCACCAATTGTAACTATTAAATGATAACTTTAAATATAAATAATATTCAAAATCATTTAAATATAGTATGTGTCATAACAAACTAGAATATTATTGTGACACACACTATATGCAGAATGCATAATTATGTTCTAATTGGTTATGCATTCTACTATAGTACCCATAACAGCTACTGATAATGTTACATCGAAGGATGACATCATTTTGTAACTAATGGTTGAATGATAGAGACATGTTCAGCTAAATGACCTGAGATCTCTCATACCAAGATATTTATTTCTAGCTGATTTTATTGTTCCTGTAACACCATCTATTCTTACCACTGCTCTGGATTCACCAACCATTGTTATCAGTGAAAGACTTGTCCTAACCTGTTCTATCATATCATGTCTACACTTGATAACCCCTCTCTGTGATTTTATATCATATAGATTTTTTAGCACAACTGGATGTGCTTCAGATGTACCAAGTTCGCCTAGAAAATTAGTAATAGAATTCCAAAAACTATCCCTAATTTCCTGATATTCAATTGGATTTTCAGAGATAACTTCAAATATAAGATATCTTCCCTTTGTCCTCATGCTTGGAGGCAGTGTTTTTGGTCTTGGTTCATCTGTAAACATAATAATCACTCAATAACGTCATTTCTCATCTAAACTACTCAATTATTACTCCTTCCCATCTTTTTTCAAAGGATATAATATTTACTGCCTTTGAAAATTTTGGGAATTCTGTCATCTAAACTACTCAATTATTACTCCTTCCCATCTTTTACCAGCCAGTTTTTCCCTGTTTATTCTAACAATCTCTTCTGGTATAATGGTTGAAGTATCAATAGCATGTCCTAGATCAAGTCCTAGTAAATAGGCAACAGAAGCCAATTCTCTAGCAGATCGCATATTCCATTTAGATAAGCTGGATGAAGTTGTTATAACATCTGTATTGAATTTCTTGCATAGCATTATGTTTCTTTTCATATGAGTTAATATACTTGATCTACCTTTTTTATATGCCTCTAATATCTGTCTAAAATTTATCTCTATTGCAGTCCTATTGTCTGCAGCAGCTCTTACACAAACATGGTCAAGACCACTGTCATTTCTGTTTAAAGAAGGATGAAGAAGAATATCCACATACCTGCTCTCACAAGCCTGTCTGTTTACCAGATATTTGCCTCCATAAACAGCTATAATCTCTGCCTTGGTTCGTATTCGTCTGGCAATCTCATCTATACCATTTTCAGCTTTTATGACAACAACATCCACCAGATCAATATCAGTCTCAGGAAACTCTTGTTTTTTATCAGTATGTAGTCTTGCAATGCCAAGGCCCTTTAATCCTAGTTTTTTCGCAAAACTAATCATCTCATCCAAAGAATTCTCTCCAATTGTCCTGCTTGTGTAAACATGAAGATCATATGCCATTTATAGTCACCGTTTTATCTGTGCCAATAACCTCATTAGATTCAGTTATAATAGTCTCTACTAATTAGTTATTTAACCTTTAATACTTTACAAGAAATGGCTCATGCTAGGATATGTTTCTAACCTCAACTGTGACAAAATCAGCTCCACTATACAATGTGTAATAAATGTCATAGTTCATTGTTGAATTCATGACATAGTGAATAGTACATTTTGGCAGATCAGTGCCTATTTTATCTAGATTGCTTGTACCAATGCCCATGGATGTTCCTGGATTATTATCTACTATTATAGAACTATCAGAAGGATAGATTGCTTTATTGTTTGTACTGATAAACACAATATTATCCTTAGTGTCATATGAACCATCTGCTTTTCTAAAAGCTGTTTTTAGATAAGAGTTTTCCATAATCATCTCAACCTTACCATCACTATTAACATCCTGTTCATAGCAGCTGCAGTCAGTTCCAGACATCATCACAATATTATTCTCCATCCTTCTTGTAAGATAATCAAAAATATCTGTTCTCTGTGAAAATTCTATTGTATCAGATCTTGCATCAACCACATAGTCACCAGAACCAGATCTAACAATTCTCGCAGAACCCTCACCTTCTCTAACAACATCTTTTACAGCATTGTCAAGAGTTTGCATAAATCTCTCAGCTTCCTGAAATTCAGCATTAGACTTTAACTTATCTACCACAGGCATACCAGACAATAGCACAAGGCCAACGCCAAGTATAATTATAGCAACTATCATGATATATGAAATCATTGGATTCATTTTTATGACCTTATAACATTTATGGTCTTAAAAATACAGTGAAAACTTGTTTTTCACTGAGCATTTTGAAAACCTTATTATATTTTATTGGTTTTCTACAAAGAGCATAGCTCTTTGGGATGCCAAAGAAGATTCTCTTCTTTGAGCATTAAATAATCTCCTCTAATCTTATGATGTTTGTAGTTATGGTGTTACAAAACAACTGTCTATTATAATTTTGTACACCATACATGAATCAAATATGTTATTTTATTTATTCTATATTTGATTCAATGTGGTAAATAGATTTTTTTCTTGCTAATTCATTATCTTTTATCATAAAATCTACGAACACTGTTCTATCTTTGACAAAAATCTCTTCACTATTCAAAACACCATCTACTCTATAGCTAATATTAAACACGGTCAATGATTTATCAATGTCTGCCTTTTGGCCATTACCAATCTCAACAGACTGTGTAAATCCACTGGATAATATTGTAAATTCAGTTACAGTTCCAAGAAAATTAGCTATTGTAATTTTTGGATCAGCTGTTAAATAACATGCTCTAAAATCATTCTTGTTACTATACACATATCCCATAAATTCATCTAGATTTCCAATAGATGAACTAAATCTAAATTCTTTGTCAAGATTGTCTATGTCTCTGAAGAGAAATTTGTTATAGCCCGGGCTTTCATACTTTAAATTAATAACAGTAATAGCTATCATCACAAGTATTACTATTGCTCCTGCAATAAATATCTGCCCTTTTAGTTTTCCCATAAATATAACCTAAATTTTTTCACATCTGAGTTTACTTCACTGCTAGAAGCATATCCAGAAATATAATAATCTATAACCACAACATCCTTATTGTTGGGAAGTGTTGTATTACATTGGTCAGTGCAAAAAATTCCTTTGAAATTATAATCAACCAAAGGATCTATGTATGTATCTATATTTTCTCCAGTTCCAGCATATTGTCTCAGTACACCTGTATCAGCAAGATAGCTGACAGCATCATATCCCTGGTCTTTCATATTATCAACTGATTTAACACTGACTGATGCAAATACAAAACCAAGTCCAATCAAAAGTATTGATGCAGCCAATACAACCTCAAGTGTTTTCATCGCACCTTTCATTTTTGAAACCTCTGTTATTTTTTATTATCATAACTGAGTTTCGAAAATACAGTGAAAACTTGTTTTTCACTGAGCATTTTCTAAAACCTTATATCTTATTTATGGGTTTTTAAAATAAGGATGAATTCTTTCATACATCTCCCCAAGCTTTTACAATAAGCCATCCCTCTGTTAACATTCCATCAATATTCTGGATTAAAACAGGTCTTTTTCTTACAACAACAGCTCCTCTTGGTTCAGGTCCATATTCTAATAATGTTCTATCATCTTTTACACTAATATGATATTGAATATCACTATAATTTTCATTCGTCATTGATTGCATAAGTTTGTATTGTACAACATTTATCTGCTCAGGACCATATATTTTTTCAACAATCTTATTTGTTCCATTTACAGCATAGTTTTTGCTAGGAAAATTGCTGTCATCATCAAAATATACTGTAAATAATCTTGTTGATGCAGGAAAAGCAATATTATTCACAGCAACAGAATAATTGTAATATTGTTCTCCGTCATAGACCACAGCAGAATTAGGATCATTTTTTCCATAATTATTTAGATTTATCACCACAAGTTCATCAGAACCATTAGCCTGTCCATATACATATAATTTATACATTGGAGAAACCAGTTCACCAGAAAACATTCTATTCATCACAAGATCAGCTCTCTCACTGGCTATTGATAGTGTGATTTCATCCTTTTGTCCCATCACATTATGTGATGTAAACAATACTGCAAATGCAAATATTGTTACAAACAATCCAACTGCAAACAGATAATCTATTTCCATTCCCATTTTTAAAACCTTATCATATTTAATTGGTTTTAAAAAATTACGCGCATTTCTAAAAGAAATGCAAGTAAGTTTTCAAAACTTTATTATATTTTTATTAGTTTTGAAATACTTCACTTTATTCAAACTATCGTATCATAATCCTGTTTGGTGCACTGTATTCCAATTGCACACGATTTGCTCTTGATTCACCAGACAGTATAACATCATTAACAGTGCAATTGTATTCTTTCTTTGATTTGATAAATATTGTATTATCCTTAAACTCCACAGCATATTCAGAACCACCCATTTTTTTCGGCAGATCCACTATCATTGTTGCCAAAAGAGCAGAACCATCTGATGGATTGTGTATTATCTCAACTGCATTCTGTAGTGAAACACAAACCTGCTGAGGTTCATATTCTATTAAAAAATCAGACCACTGATTGCTCACACTGGCCAGCGATAATATCAGTGCAGCTATGATGAGAATAGACAATCCTGCACCTACAGCATATGTAACAAACACATTCATTTTTATGACCCTATCATATTCAAATGGTCTTAAAAATCAGATGGAATTTGATTCCAATCTGCATTTTAAAAACCCTATCATATTTCTGTGATTTTTAACAATCACATCAAACATAATCACAAAAC
>JAZDMZ010000012.1:0-2756 GCA_043800495.1 Candidatus Aenigmatarchaeota archaeon | reverse complement strand
AAGATGGAGGTGATATGAATAGATGTGAGTTTTTCAAATATATGATTGATGTAAAAGCACTGAATATCAAGTACAAAGAACCTATTGATTTGGTTATTATTGTAGGATTAAAAGGACAGGCAAGACCAGTTAGTTATGTTTATAAAAGTAAGGATGCAAAGGTTCAGTTGGTTGAAACAGGTGAGGGAGCTCTTATAAATTTTCAACAGGTGTTGTATAGTTCAGAGCCACCTATACTGAATTTTTCTGAATCAGGTCAGTATACAGGACCATTGTGGAATAGACAATATATTAAAGTAGGTGATTATACAATATTTCCAAGTACCTGGTTGTTGGCTGGTTTTTTTAGAAAAAATCCAGATGTGGTAGAATGGTTTGCAAAATTAGCAAATTTTAGATCAAAATATATAATTAGCTGTGGAAAAGATGGATTAAATCCAGGAGAATATACAACAGTTGATGTGGCAAATGGTGGAACACAGAGAGTAACATTGTGCAATGGAAATATTGAGATAACTGTTGGTGCAAATGCAGATTATCCTCATGTAACAGGTGGTAGAAGAGCTCTTGTTAAAAAAGAGGTAAGTGATCAGTTTTACAATTGCTATGGAATAAAGTATGAATTATTTAGCAATGTGGGTGAGGAATTGTATGGTTATTCTATAGATTCTAATACACTTGGATCTAATCCTGAGCTTGGTAAAATATGCTGTATTCAGATAAAGGCTGATAAGGGTAATAGAAAAACAGAATATGGTGAATTTGTTACAATAAGTTTTTATGTGCTTGGTCATGATGATGATGGAGATGGGCAGTTGTCTAATGATGAGAAGAATTTTGATATTTTTGAGGAAAGGTGTTCTGGAAATAATTGGTATCAGGATGAGTATTGTATAAACAGGGCCCTTGGAACACAGACACTCTATGCAGATATAGGACAGACAACCTATTCAATGGTTCCTAGGGGATGTTAATATTCTCTGTGTATATGTCTGTGCATTGTACACAGACTAAACTATTTAAACTTTGGGTATAATATATGATTGTTACAATACTTTTGATTGGTGAAAATGCAGGTGGTTTAACATGGGAACAAAGACAATTTCAATAACAGATGATGTATATGGTGAATTGGTCAGTGTGAAGAGACCAGAAGAGAGTTTCTCAGATGAAATAAGGAGATTTATTAAAGCAAAGGGAAAAATTAGTGCGTGTGTAGGTCTTTGGTCAAAATGGATGCCAGATGAAGACATTGATGAAATAGAAAAAAACATTGAAAAAAGAAGAGAGCTTAATAGAAAGAGCAGGAAAGATAAACAAAGAGGGTTATGATGAAGGCAGTTGATACAACATTTTTAATAGATGTGTTAAGAAAAAGACCAGATGCAGTTGCAAAGGCTATAGCACTTGATGATGAGCCATTTGTTTTTACAACAGAAGCCAATGTATATGAAATAGTGGTTGGAATAAAAAAAGATGCAGTTCTTGGTCATGCTTTATCAGATCTTGAGAAATTGCTTAGTACTATAAGTGTTCTTCAGCTTGATCACAAAGCTAGTGTAAAAGCTGGATTGATTTCAAGAGCTCTTATGCTAAAAGGCGAGATGATAGATGATATAGATTGTCTGACAGCAGGCATTCTTTTGACAAATGGGTGTAATACTATAATTACAAGAAATGCAAAACATTTTGAGAAAATAAAAGAAATGAAGGTTGAAAGATATTAATGTTTACAAATCGTGTTTCCACCAGTTTTTAACTGGTGGCACAGGTTGTCAAAAACTTCGGCAGTAGCATGCCATCGGTCTGCTTGAGGAAAGATTTGCTTTCCTAAGCCGCCAAATGAATCTCTGATTCATTTGTACGGTGACCGATGGTTGTGCAGAAGTCTTTGACATAACTAACGTTTTTTAGTAGTTTAGTCAGTATGTCAAATAGCTGTTTATCAAAACAGTTAAAATATTTATTTAATCAAACTATACAATTAATTATATGCCTGGACGAACTGTAAGCTCATCAGCAGATATGATAATGTTTCCTTTAATTATAGGAGTGTGTTTTATTATTTTTGGTTTGGTTCTTGTACAGTCTGCTGATGTTGGTCAAAAGGTAAGCATTGCAGGAGCACCTGGTGTTGTAAAATCAGAAACTCCTAGTTTTGAATATGCTGATAAGGATGGTATTAGATATTATATGCTTAAGATATTGAAGGCTGAACATGAGGAGGGGAAAGTTTTGAGTGTTGTGCCTGTTTTGAATGTTGATAGTTTTGTATATAGGCCTAATTCTGGATTAACAGGAGCAACTTATCCAATATTCTCAGTACCAGGTGATATAGAGGCTGTTTTTTCTGGTATAACTAATATTGATGAAGGAAAGAGTGTGCATGTATCTCTATGGGAAGTAAGATGTCTTGAAAATATTGGATTTACTACAAATAATAATCCTGATCTTAAGTTTTCAGATCTTGTTAAAAAGTGTGCAAATGCCTATCTTACAGCATATGATGTGAAATTAACAAAGTTTAGTGAAACTCAATAGAGATGATAATATGGAAATGATACCAAAAACACAGAATGTGGTTATAAACAGGGTTGTTGAGAGTACTGCATTTCCTATTTTTATATTAGTTATTTTACTTGTTATTGTGCTTGTTTTACTTGGTTTTGCAGACCCTATTTCAAAAATGATAAGTGATAATACAGGAACAATATCAAGGTTGTTTGTAAATAGTTAAATCCTTTCGGGATTTAGAT
>JAZDMZ010000001.1:0-3828 GCA_043800495.1 Candidatus Aenigmatarchaeota archaeon | reverse complement strand
AGTTTCTCTTGTACAATGTTGAATTCTTTCAGAATTCAACTTGTAATTGAAAATAATTAATTTTCAAATTACAGGTTAAACTATGTTCAACCATGTATAGTAAAAACAATAATAATATATTCTATTTAGTATTGTTTATTATTATAATAGTGCTGTTTAGTTATTATTAAGTTTTAATCCTTGCAATAAATATACATTTTATATGGTTATGTTATGACACTACGATTTTACAATACACTGACTCGGAAAAAAGAGGCGTTTAAACCAATTCATGGAAATTCTGTAGGATTGTATACATGTGGTCCGACTGTCTATGATTATGCGCATATTGGAAATCTAAGATCCTATATATTTGCAGACCTGTTGAAAAGATGGCTTATTGTAAAAGGGTTTTCTGTAAAACATGTGATGAATATTACTGATGTTGGTCATCTGATAAGTGATGCAGATTCTGGTGAAGATAAGATGGAGCTTGGTGCTAAGCGGGAACACAAGACAGCATGGCAGATTGCTGAGATGTATACAAATGAATTTTTAAATGATCTGGAAAAATTGAAAATAGAAAAACCAGATATTATATGCAAGGCAACTGATCATATACAGGAGATGATAGTTCTTGTTAAACAATTGGAAGAGAAGGGATTTACATATAGAACAGAGGATGGGATATATTTTGATACAGCTAAATTTAATGAAAGAGATTTGCAAGTGGGTCATGATACAAATAGCTCACAGGTGAGTCATGATACAAATAGTTCATTTCCCTGCAAAGACATCAAAGATGTCTTTGAGGTCTCAAAGAGCAACTGCTCTTTGCAGATTTCAGAAAAGAGTCATGATAGATATGGAAAACTTGCTTTGTTAGATGTTGAAGGTATGAAAGCAGGTGCAAGGGTAGAAATGGGTAATAAGAAAAATCCAACTGATTTTGCTCTGTGGAAATTTTCTCTTGGTAAAAAGAGGGATATGGAATGGGATTCTCCTTTTGGAAAGGGATTTCCAGGATGGCATATTGAATGCAGTGCAATGTCAATGAAATATCTTGGAGAGCATTTTGATATTCATACAGGTGGAATTGATCATGTAAATGTGCATCATCCTAATGAGATTGCACAATCAGAGGCTGCAACTGGAAAAAAGTTTGTTAATTTTTGGCTGCATCATGAGCATATTCTTGTTAATAATGAGAAATTGTCAAAGTCATTGAAGAATTTTATTCTATTGAAAGAGCTTGAAGCAAAGGGCTATGAGCCATTGCTGCTGAGATATTTTTATCTGTCAGGGCATTATAAAAGCCAGATAAATTTTACATATGATGTTCTGGATCAGGCCAGGCAATCTGTGGAAGGGATAAGGGATTTTGCAGCAAAGATAATGTTTTTATTGGATAACTATTTCTCAGATAAAGCAGATGCTTATGCTATCAATAGCTATTCTGTTTCACAGAATAGTCATGATATAAATAGTAAATCGCTTTGCGATTCTCATGATATATTGAGTGAAAAGATAGACAGGCATGTTGTAGATTTTAAACTAGCTATGGATGATGATCTTAATTCAAGCAGTGCTTTGGCTAGTTTTCATGAGATGATGAATGATGTTAATAGGGCAATTGATGGGAAGAAGATTGATAGGTTGGTATTGGAAAAGGCTGTTCATTTTATTGAATTATTCAACAGAGTTTTTGATATTATTGATTTTTCTAAACTGGTTGAAAAAAATAGAATATCTGATGGTGATAGGGAGTTTGTTAGAGAACGAGAGCAGTTTAGGAAAGATAGGAAGTTTAAAGAGGCTGATGAGATAAGAGATATTCTTAAAAATCATGGAATTCTATTGGAAGATACACCCTATGGTACTAGATGGATTAGGAAATAGAGGATTGGTTATTTATTGGCTGTCAAAATCTTTTAGAAGAATATTGAATAAATTTCTAAATGATATATATATAGTTTATACAAATATATTGTATGAAAGTAAAAATTTATCTGATGATAGCACTGGTTTTTCTGATATTTACAAGTGTTGGGTTTGCAGAGGATTGTAGAAATTTCAGGAATGTTGATTGGGGAAATTCTTACACAATACCAGTTCAAATTGAGAATAATAGATATCTTGGAGAAAGTGGTGAAGCAACTGGTCGATTTGATTCTATGAAAGTTAGTTGTGCTGAGTTAATGAGTAGACTTAATAATAATCCTTTTCATGGTAGAAATGTGGTTACATATTACCCGGATATGGCTAGTTATAAAGGATGTGGTACAATAAAACGTGGTGTAACTAATTATGCATCAGCACCTGTGAATAAAGGTTATCTATATTATATTGATTGTCAGCAGGGTAATCCTTCTACTTGTAGTATCAATTATATGGATACTATTTATAAGACAATGGATGGTCAGGGATTAGGTAAATACAGTCAAAGTGAGAATGGAAGAATTTGTCCAGAAGGACACCAATGTGTTGATGTTAGATATGTAGATGGAAAAAGAGAGATAAGGTGCGATACTAGTTGCAGTATAAACAATGCAATTGCTACTAATTATTTTTCAGGTGAAAACAGAATGGTAACAACAATTCATGTGTTTCCACCATCATCTCCAGATGGATTTGTTATTCCAAATAATGGATATTTATTTCATCCAGATGATTTGCCAAGAAGATAAGAAAAATTATTTTCCATGATTTTCAAAATCACGTTCCCAATTTCTTAGGTCAGTTTTTTCTTTTTTCATCTCTTTTGAAAAATGAGGAGAATTCTCGTTTCTAATGCTTTCCATATATTTTCGCATCTGTTCAAGAATATTAAGAGTATTTTTATCTGCAGCTATACGAGGATAGTTTGTATCTTTTATACTAAAATCAAATAATACAACTTTTGCACTATCTTTATCATCATATGTTATTTTTTCTGATGCAGGTGATTTTGTGTTATTGTTTACATAGAAAACAGCATCATGGAAGTTTTTACATGATAACATATATGCTATTTTTTCAGTTTCTCTGGATTCAAATATAATAACTTCTAAAGCATTATCTCCAGAAGTGCTATCTCCAATGTATCCTGAGAAAGCAGCATCATTTCCATCAGTTGCTATGTGCTTTATATCATGTATACCATTTTCATTAAGGTTTTTGATAAGTTCAGCAGTTTCTCTATTACCATCTATCCTATTACATAATCGTTTAACAGGAGAACCAAAGTATTTTTCAAATGCTTCTGCACAATTATGTCTAATTTCATAATTAGTTACTAAAATCATTGAAAGTCCTGCAAACCCTAATATTGGGTATAATACTGCTTTTGGTATTTTAGGCATATTCATATGATCACTATTGTAACTATCTGATGATAACTATTTAAATATTGATTTGGGCATGTGTGTGGGTTTGGAGTATGGTATATGTGATAGATGGTGAATAATATATGAGAGATTGCTAGTTATGATACAGATATAGTTATGAACAAAACTATCTAGAGTATAATATGTTTGTTCTAACTATACATGGTTGAATAGAGTTCAACCTGTAATTTGAAAATTAATTATTTTCAATTACAAGTTGAATTCTGAAAGAATTCAACATTGTACAAGAGAAACTTTGTTTCTCTATGTATGTACGAAGCACATTCAGTCTAGAAAGTTATGCTTCGTACTATAATTGATTTATTCAATGAATAAGTCATGGTCAGTAGTCCCGAATGTTCTATCTAAACTCTGATTTATCAAATTTTCTGCAAGCTTGATAAAACAACTACAATCAAAATATTAATTTTTAGACAAAATTTTTGAAGAATCATAGAACTTTTTAACAAAAATCCAGTAAATG
>JAZDMZ010000139.1:0-16597 GCA_043800495.1 Candidatus Aenigmatarchaeota archaeon | reverse complement strand
ATATTTTCTTTTCTTCCCCTTTCAAGCGCATCAAAATATAGATTTCTTTTATTTGGGTCAAATACAAACAATGACAATTTTGATTTTAGTAAAATCCATGAATGAATAAGTCTGGCTACTCTACCATTTCCATCTGCAAATGGATGTATTGTCACAAAAATAAAATGAGCCATAGAAGCCAGTATTAGTGGATTTAGCTTGTCATCATATTTCTTAATAAAATTAAATAAAGCAGAAATGCTATAATCTATTTCGTTTCTTGAACTCGGAAATCTTGTTTCAGAGCCAATTACTCTCTTTGCACCATAATAGATTTCTCCTGAATTTTCCATAAGATTTGTCATCAATATTTTATGAATTTTTTTGATTTCAAATATATTTAGTTGCTCTCCAAAAATTTCATAAAGATAGTTTATTGCCTTTCTTGCATTCAGAATTTCAGTTATTTCCCTTGGTGTTAAATTCACTGGATTGTTTTCAAAAACCCTTTCAACATCTCTTTCGCTTGCAGTATTTCCTTCTGTGACAGTTGTGGAATACACATGCAATTTTATTAGTTTTTCTACTATTCTTTTTGAATGAATTGTAGGAAGTTTTTGTATATTATATTGACTTTCAAACGATTCTAATGGCAAACCAAGAAGATTTATATAAAAAAATACTGAATCATTGATATTTGTTTTCAGAACCATTGGCTTCTTTTTTATTATTTTTATAAAGCCACAGCTATTTAGAAAATCTATAATATTCAAAAGCGTTGGTTTTGATAATTTTGTACTTCTAGCTAGGTATTTGAATAAAGTATTTGGGTTGTTTAGGATATGACTGAATACACTTATAACATTTTTGTCCAGTAATTTGTTATAATCAATGCTCCTCATTCGCATCCAATGTAAGAAAGCCAGACAATTTACAGAATTTGGATTTGTCATATTTATTTTCATGCCATCCATAAAGCCATCGTTCCTAAGCCTGCTAACTCTCTCACGAATAGTTCTTTCATTAATACTTTCAAACAATACATTTCTTTTTATCAGTTTTATTAGCCCTTTAAATGAGTCTGCCTGCTCTAAATACAACAACACATCAAATTTTGTTAATGACCTCATATAGTAAATATATTATGTAATAAACTATTTAAATACATCTGAAATATACGTCATATTTTTACTATATAACACTATGGTAAATAATTTGTGCAGGAGAAACTTGTTTCTCCTTGCACGTTACTACCGAAGTTTTTGACAGAAGTCCTTTCATGAAATTCAAGAGGATTTCACTTCCTACCCCTCTGATTCTTGAAAAGCTTTTCCATTGTTTTTATAGTGTCAGCATCTTCTATGGTTTTCTCATCATCCCTTATTCTTAACAAGCGTGGAAATCTTAATGCAAATCCAGATGGATATTTTGGACTTTTCTGAATTTCCTCATAGGCAACCTCTATTACAATTTTAGGTTTTATTTTAATCTCATTGCCATGTTCTTCTATTACCAATGGTTTTAGTTTTTTTGTAAGATCTTCCATTTGTTCTTCTGTTAATCCAGAACCAAGCATACCTGTCTCTAAAAAATTATCTCCATCTCGACAAGCCAATAACAACGAACCAACCCATTTTACTCGCTTTCCCTCTCCCCAGGTTCCACCCGTTATTACCAAATCCAAAGGCTCCATAACAGGTTTTACCTTTAGCCAATAGCCTACTCTTTTACCTGGTTGATAGCTTGCATCTAAATTCTTCACTATCAAACCTTCTTCACCAGATGCAAGAGATCTTTTATAGAATTTTTCAGCCTCTTTCATATTTTTTGTTTCCAGATGGTCTGCAAATGTAAACGAGTTTGTTTTTTTAACAACATTATTCAGTTTAGCCCATCTCTCTCTAAAAGGTCTTTCCATCCATGATTCTCCATTAAAATAAATCAGATCAAACAGATTTACCTGAACAGGTATTTCCTTTACCATTCTTTCAATATCATATTTTCTTTGTATTCTTCTAGATAGACTCTGAAATGACAGTGGTTGTCCTTTTGAATCGATTGCAATAACCTCTCCTTCTACTATACATCTATCTGTCATAATATTTTCCTTTGACCATTTGACAATCTCAGGAAACTGCTTTGTAATGTTATCCAGTCTTCTAGAAAACAACTGAATGTTATTTTCATTCCTATGAATTTGTATCCTTAGGCCATCATATTTCCACTGTAGTGCGCAGTGTTCAAATTTTTCAAGCGCATCTTTCAGTCCTTTTCCTCTATCTGCCAACATGACTCTAACAGGCTTTCCTAGTACAATATTTGATTTTAGTTTATTTTGTTTTGCAGCCAGTGTAACCAGTCCAAAATCACCAGAAACATTCCAGGCGTTTTCAATCTCCCTAGGTTCTTTGTTGAAAGCAAGTGCTATTGCATCTCTTACAATTCCATGAGCAACACCTATTCTCATATCACCCAATGTTGTTCGTACAATATATCTAGCTTCCAGTGGCTGTCCATGGGAAAGAAGCTCTGCAATCAAAGACACTTTCTTATCCTGTGAACCACTTCCAGTCAGATCAGGTAATTTTCGTATGTTTTCAAAAACATGGTTAATACTAAGATCTTTTCTCATAAATGATTTTTGTTTTCTATTTTTTGCAAAATATTCTGCAACAAGCCCAAGATCACCAGTTTCCTTTAGTTTTTGCACAATCTCTTTTTCAGAAATACCATATGATTTTGCAATCACCCTTAGCATCATCTGGGATGCTATACCAAGATCTATGTCAGTTGCAACAACACCCATTGACATCATAGTAACCATAGCCAAATCTTCTTCTGGTGTATTCCTGTAAAACTCAGCAAGAATATCCCTCTTTTCTAATTTCTTTGCAGTTGCTTCCAACTCCTCATACAATCTAGCTAATTTAATGTATTTCATGATATCATCTATTCAATACTTTGGTGATATTTGATACAAATACCTTTGCATTCTTTAAAGACTCATCTGCAGGCGATTTATTTGTCTGAGGTATTGTAGTATAAGTAAAATGACCTCTTTTCCATTTCTCATCTTTGAATATTTCCAACAATTCATCTGCCATAATAACAAGTGAGCCATATATCATGATAAGTCTCCTATCAAGAATACCTGTCTGAACAAATGTTTTATCAAAAGTCTCATATGTTTTCTTATGAACTCCAGGAGCTCTTGGTTTTATGCCTTTTGTTAAGAGAATTGCTTTTGCAGCATAGAATATTGCATAGTAAGAGTGTGATATAACAGAGCTGTAAAATGTGATGCTTTTGGACAATTGAAAATCTATTTTTGCTTTTTCATTCTCACTCAATTTTTTCAAGGATTCTGCTGCAGAGATCTCATTGTTCGCTCTCTCAAGGAATATATCAATCATTGAAACCATTTTCCATTGCCTCAGATATTATTCTCATATAAAACTGGCCTCCAGCCAGTATTAAGTTATTTTTTACTATCTCTTTTCCATAATTTGCTTTTTTACTGTTGAGCATTGCTAAAAATTCATTATTTTTGAACACGTATAAATGTATCTGCGGGATATTGAGTTCACAGACATGCTGTAATTCTGCATAAACCTTTTTTGGATTAGCAGAATCATCTATTAAAATAACCACATCAATATCAGAATTCTTCTTTTGCGTATTGTTTGCATAGCTTCCAGTGATTACAAAAACATAATCCATATTAGGTATTTTTTTGGAAATTTTCTCTAGATCTTTATAAGGAATAAATCTCTTACTCCACCCAATATATTCTGCAACAAAACCTGTATATATCTGAGTTTTTAATGAAGATATATTTAGATAATAAAGAACCACATTCCCTGCTTTTTCTTCTAGGAGAATACCCTGTTTAACAAACCCCTTCAAAACACCAAAAACATAACTATCTGATTTGTTTTTCGTAGCTCTCTTAATCTCTTTAAATGTAAATCTTTTCCAAGGTGTTTTGATAAGCCCTTCTAATATCTTATATCCCTTTTTCAACATTTTATCATTCCTATATTTAGGATTAACTATTCCTATTTATAGGATTAAAGTATTTAAGTCTTTTATACACGAGAATACATGATTGATTCCACAACTAGAACCCAATCTCATCTGCAATAGATTTCATAGCATCTAGTGCCAGTGCTATAAAATCAGCTCTTGATAGACCTATCTTCTCAATATCATTTATTACTCCCCTGTCTACTTTTGCTGCAAATGACCTGTCTTTGAATTTTTTTGTAATAGAACTTGTTTCTACCAGAGCCAGTTTTTTATCAGGTCTCATCAATACATATGCTATTATAATACCTGTAATGTTTTCAGCAGCAGACAGGGCATAGTCAATTTTAGTTTCTCTTACACCAGTTCCAATCGATTCACAATGAGCCTTTATAGCACGAAATAGTTCAGGAATATCATAGCCCTCATTTTGTAATATTTCCACTGTTCTCAGTCCATGTTTTTCTATATTATTTTCAGTCTCCTGCCAATCCAGATCATGTAGCAATCCAGCAACAGCCCACAGCTCCTCGTCCATATTAAAATGGTTTGCAAGAGCTTTCATAATAACTTCTGATTCTCTAGAATGCTTGAGAGTGTAATCATCTGTAATATGTTTTCTCAGCAACAGTCTTGCCTCTTCTATTGAAATATGGGATTTCATTGATTTTATCTAAGTTTTAACAGATTTAAGCATTTAACCTCTTTAGAGATTATGGATAATCTAAAAAAACATGATAAAGGAGATATGCTTAGTTTACTAAAGCAGTTTCCAAAACAATTTGAAGAAGCATCTGCTCTGCATGCAGATCTACCAGGAATAACCAGAGAAAACATATCAAATATTGTTATTGTTGGTGTAGGAGGTTCTGGAATAGTTGGTGCACTGTTGAAAAATTATCTAGCTGATAAAATAGAAATTCCTGTTATCTGTTTACGAGATTATACTGTTCCGTCCTTTGTAGGAAAAAATACTCTTGCATTTATAGTAAGCTATTCAGGCAATACAGAAGAAGTACTCATAGCACTTCAACAGCTAAGAGCAATGGGTGCATATATTATAACACTGTCAAAAGGAGGATTGTTAGAGAAAGAAGCTTCAGAAGATTATATAAAATTACCAGATATTCCTCAGCCAAGGTTAGCCATAGGATACATGTCTATTCCAATACTACTTGGACTACATAGATCAGGTCTTTTGAAAACTGATATTAAGAGTGAGATAAAGGAAACCATTGAAGTACTAAAACAACTCAGCGAACATCTCATATCTGATGATAATATTGCAACAAAAATTGCAAAAGATTTGTATTATAGAATACCACTGATATATTCATCAGAACAGTTTAGCAGTGTGGCCTATAGATTTGTGATACAGATAAATGAAAATGCAAAACAACTGGCATTTTTTAATACCATACCTGAACAAAATCACAATGAGATAAATGCAATAGATGCAAATAGATTAAGTAATCTATCAGTAGTTCTTCTAAGAGATTCTGGTGAGCATGAAAGAGTCAAAAAGCGTACAGAATATCTAAAAGCATTGATGCTAAGAAAAGGAATGGTTGTCAATGAGGTAAACAGCAGAGGAACTGGACTATTGGCAAGAATGTTTTCAACCATCTATATCTGTGATTTTATATCATATTATCTAGCTCTTCTATATGGCAATGATCCAATGCCTGTGGATGCAATCAATAAACTAAAAAAACATCTGGCAGAAGAGTAATACCATGACTATAAAAATATTACATTCTAATTAAATTATGGTTGTAGTAGAAGAAATGACAAAACAAGGAATTCTTGGAGAAAAAACATATTATAAGCTTGGGCCAATGGAAGATGGCACTCAACGAATATATATTCCAATGGAGACATGGGCATTGGAATGTGATGAGCTTGCTGTCAACACTGTCAATAATGGTCATCATCCTGGAATGATTATACAGTTAACAAGAGCAGGTGCATACGTTGGTATGATGCTGTCTGAAACACTTCCTATTCTTTATGGAAAAAAGGGAATTAAATCCCAAAACCCTCTTCCATATTGCTCTGTCCAATGCATACGAGTAGGCAATGATAGGGTCATGAATGCCTATGATATTGAGAGAGCAGCATTGCTTATGCAGGGAAGAGAATATGTTTACAGGTTATATGAGGGAATCTTTGTAAAAGAAGCACTGGAAAGACAAGAAAAATTTTCAGAGATCGCACTCGTTGATGAGAATTTTGATCACGGCCTTTCATTGGTATATACAAAGAATGCAATACTCCAGTTGCATGAAAACTTTTTTGGAGCAGAAGATGACTATAAACAGCCTGATATACATATCATGGTCACACATAGAAAAATAGGAGCAGAGAAGACAGGAGAAAGACCTTGTGCAAGTGCAACAGAATTTGGAAAAGAATGGCTGATATATGAGCACGAGGCAGCAAATGATCTCACACCAGAAGAGATGAGAATATTGAGGCCAAGAAGACATGACCTGATCCATAATTCAAATGTTTTGAAGGAACTGAGCAGAATCTCCTGATGATCTGCAATCTTTAGCTATTAAAAGATTATTTAACTAATTAAAAGAACAAAACATTGAATAAAGTAAATGGTTTTGGTTGAGTTAGATATAATATGCTTCAGCATATTGTTTCTTTGGGACTCACTAAAACCTTTCATATAAGAAAAGGGATTTATATCTGCAAAGAAGCAAAACTTCTTTGAGATGTTGAATAATGAAATTATTCGACGCATGAAATAGCTATGCTATTTCAATGTGTTAAAACCCAGAGGTTTTTAAACATGGCAATTAAAAAACAGTGGTATGATATTATAGCACCAAAGATGTTTGGAGAGATTGTAATAGGAGAAACTCCTGCATTTGATCCAAAAACACTTATTGGTAGAAACATCAAGGTTAATCTAACAGAGTTTGGGAAAGACTATCAAAAATTCTTTATGAAAATGATATTAAAAATAGATTCGGTTGATAAATTAAGAGTTTTGACAAAATTCATAGGTCATGATGTTACTGCTGAAAGAATATATAGAATGGTGCAGAGAAGATCAAGACGAGTAGACTGTGTAGTAGATGTTAAAACCAGTGATGATGTTAAAGTTAGATTAAAGGTTATTGCTATTCTTACACAGCGTGTTGGTACATCTGTAAAAAACGTTACAAGAAAGGAGATTAAGAAAATTGTTGAAAACTTTGTCAGTGGAATAACTCTAGAGGTTCTTATAAAATCTATTATAGATGATCAGATTCAAAAAGTAATCAGAGAAGAATGTAGAAAAATCTATCCAATAGGTGCAGTTGAGATAAGAAAATCAGAACTGTTGTAGATTATTTCTTTCTATATTTCTTATGTTTATCAGTTGCTTCATCATATTTTCTAAGTGTCTCAGGATCCCACATTTCTAAGTGGTCATAGGCTCCAATAAAAATTACTGCTTCAGTGAGATTAGCATGACTCTTTTCAGCTTCCAGTAAACCAATTCTTTTCTGTTTGTCTCTTTTCACAGTACGGCTATTTCTATATCGCTTTGTCTGAAGAAAATCATCAGTCAATTCAGTGCCTTTAGAAAAATCAGCACCCATTGACAGGACTAGAAATGGATATGACAAACCATCCTGACGTACACGTTCACGTTTTTCTATTAAATAAGACTCATATACAAGAAAATACGTCATATTAGATATTTCATTTTTTCGAGAAGGTAGTACAACTCTATTGCCAGTAATATCGTAAGGAAGTGTTTCCCCTATTAACAGATATTTACTAAAATCATTTTTTTGACCCTTTGCCATAATCATCACTCGAGTTTCCCATCCTTTTCTTCATAGGATGCAACACCAGATTTCATAGCTGAAATAATTGCTTCAATGTGTCCAAAAATATCATAGACAACCGGTACGTCTTCAGGTCTGACAACAAGTCTGTATTCTGGAGGTCTATCATTCATATTTCCAATAGCAGAGCACTGGGATGGCATAGCCATAGGAGTATTTCCACTTATATCAGAAACATATTTTTTCATATTTATCACCTATCCATGTTGTTTTTTAAAAAATCCTCAAGATAATTTATCAAATCTTCTGATGTTTTTAAATTTTCGGAAAGGTTTCCTTCTATGTATGGTTGTACCTCATTGCCTTTATTCACAGTATTTGCTCCTGTACATATCGGCATTCTTTCATCTTCAGCTTTTATTTCTGCCAAAAACATGCTAAGCTCTTCTCTTGTTGCTTTGAGCTCCGTTACTGTGGCTTCTTCAAGATATTTTCCTATTGCTTCAATCTCTTTCGCTTCTTTTTCTTCAAGATATCTATAATAATCAAAATGTTTATCAAACCAGTTAGCAATCTTTACCCCTGCCAGTGTTCCTAATAATCCGCCTAAAAACATTCCTGAAACACCAGCCAGTTGATGATAAGAAGAACCTAGTAATGAACCCACTACATAGCCTGATCCACCTCCAACAACAATAGATGCTAAGCCTGTTGTATTCAATATTACATCCCTATGCTCACAAAGATATTCCCTGTCATGTCTGTGTTTAAAAACCTCCTGTGCAAAAACACATTCTTTCTTAATTCTATCCATCGCCACAGAAACATAGTTTTTCATATTATCTCCTCATAAATTATTCTGAATCTGGTTTATTACCCCTCAGCATATCTTCAGGATACTTTATAAAATATTGTGGAGTTTTTGCTTCTGCACTTTTCCGTGCTTTATATTCTAAACATATTTCAGTAGCTTTTTGAATAAAACCAGCTTCATCTTTCATAAACTCCTCTGTAACGGTTTGTGATTTCAACATATAAGTCAATCCAGCATTTACTAGTTGTTGTGCAAATTCTTTATCTTTTGCTTTTTCAAGCATCGCAACATGCGCAAACCCATTCATAACATATGAGCCAACAAGATATCCAACCTCTTCTGGTGTCATTCCTGTTTTCTCAATAACTTCATCTGGTATGACTATTGTATATGATAAACCTCTACCAAATCTTTTTTCAAATATCATTTTATTTCACCAGTTCATTACTTGTTAACCACTAGCCCATATCTTGCGCCTCTGCCTGACCAACCTGCAGTAACATAGATGCCTGCATCTTTGAGATAAGCTATTTTGCTATCTAAATCCAAAGCTTTCTCAGGGGAAAGATAAGCACGTAGGTTTGAAATATAAATTGCGCTTGTCTGCACATCTTTCCCTCTCAAATATTTCATTGCGTTGTCTATTGCATCCGATGATATGTCGCCTGATGTAATGACAATCCTACCATCTTCAACCAAGTTTTTGACTCTATTATAATTTTCTGTAGATGCTAACCATGAAACACGCTCATCAAAATGTCTAAGCGTGATTTCCTGAAAATCTCGTATATATTTATTAATATTATCTCCGCTAAGAACAGATTTTTTATAAACATTATAATTTGCGTACATTTCAAATATTTTATTCCAAACCTTTTGAAAATCATGCATACTAGCAGATTTCTCTCTTGAAAGAATAGGAACCAATTTATCCCATGTGATTCCTGCATTGTATTCTGATGGATTTTCATGGCTTGTCTCAGCAAGAAACTCATCAATGCCTGAAATACCGCAAAAATCATCATCATAATAATCCAATGATAAAAGATTTGCAATATACTTATATTGTGTTTCAGATATTTCACAGAGTGCTGCTCTTATAGTTCCTGCTAATATCTGATAGGGATTTATATCAATACCAACAATATCAGTAAAGTCACCATTTGCAGCAATTGATGCCAAAAAATCAAAGCCTCCAACAATACCGATCAATCCACCACGCATTCCTGAAACATCTTTGAATGCTTGCTCAATTCCCCCTTCATACACACAATTAGGAATTATATTTATATCCCCATTCAAGTTTAATGGAGATATTATTATTGGATTCTGCCTTTTTTTTGGAAAAATACTGTTTATACTATCATAATAAGCGGTTTTACTAATTGTTGCATATAATTCAGCATCACCACCATACTTTTCATTAATAATTTCCATAGTCTTAGTCAACTGTTGCTGTGCAGGCAACGTAAATCTCCAACCAGTAGACGTTTTATATGAAAGAGCTTGTGCAACATTAGAATATAATGAAAAACTACCATCACTGAATCTAAAAAGCAGAGAACTAGGAATGCCAAGATCCGTCAAAACATCTATTAATTCATTTGATGTTGGTCTCTCTATCTCTTTCAAAGCATCTTTTGATAAATTTACAATATTTCTATTTTTTGCCATAGCCATCACATATCCCTACTGCTTCATATTCTAAATCAAGAATATTAAATAAATAAAATAAAAAATTACTTTTCTTCACGGATTATATTTGCTGCTGAAGATATCCAGCACAATCCTGCAACCAAAAGCAATGCAAATGCTAATATAATAGCAATCCAGTAGCTGAATAATGTAGTACCAACTACCCATTCAACATTTCCTGCTATCATTGCTCCTAGGAATGCAAATATTGTTCCCAATATCCACAACCCGTGTACATACCATGTTACGTTTTCGTTTTTCATTTTTATGACCTTATCATATTCAAATGGTCTTAAAAATCAGATGAAATTTATTTTCAATCTGCATTTCTAAAACCCTATTTATATTTCAATGGTTTTTGAAATAAGAAGGAATGGAATTCCTTCTACAATTTTTAAAACCTATAATATCTTTATGGGTTTGATAAGAAGTTCCAATTGATTTAGAACTTCATTATTTCACCTAAATATTCAAATAATCTACATTCAATGATTTTTGATACATTCCCTCAACAACCACTTCAAAAATACGCATATCTCTCTCAAATAGACAAATGCTATTTGCATTGGGTTTTAACACACCTTTATTATCACAAAAATATCCTGCCATTACCACATCTCCAATACGACGCCCATATCCATTGATAGTTAGCTGTTCTGTACCACAAGACCCACATTCAGGTTGGTAATGATTACATGTTACTTTAACCATTTTATTACACCCAATTTAGTTATCATTCTTAAGTAACATATACAGAAAAGCTTAAATAGGTTTAATACAATAGTTTATAGTGGTTTTATGAAATTATATAAATACATATCATTATTCTTACTTGCAGGTTATCTGTTGTTTTCATCGAGCTCTGGCTGTAACAAACAACCAGATCCTATCAGAAAGGTTTATAGTATCTCAGGAACAGTCAATAGAGAAAAAATAGAATCAGATGGGTTTTACAGGTTTACTGCAAAAACACCCTATGGTGACAGGGAATTCTTTTTTAAAGGAAATGGCTATGAACTAGATAAAAGACTAAATCCTGGTGATAAGTTTGCTGTAGAAATTCCTAACCAGGATCCAATATCTAATAAAGAACTTCTTATAGGACCTAGTGACATAACTAAAATAGAAAAAACATCTCATAAATGATTTATATTATTCTAAGCTAAGTTTATCAATGAGAAAATTTTTGATATGTTTATTGATAATATTAATCATTGTTTCTATTGTATATGCTGCTCCAACACAATGCTGTGCTGGAAATAAACAAATTTGTAAAGATGGATCTGCTCCAAAAACATATGCTATTCTCATAGCAGGCCCAGAAGATCCTGCAGACCAATACGCAGAAACTAGGGATAAATGGGATGAGAGATATTTTGAAAATATTATTCATATTGAGGATCAGCTGAAAAAAATGAAAATACCAAATCTGATAGGATTTAGAATAGCATATGATAGAAACATGCCAAAAGCGAGTGAATACCATATAAGAAAGGTGTTAAATATGTTGCAGAGAATCAGCAGAGAGTGTGATACAGTGATGTTCTTTTTTAAAGGACATGCAGATCAAAGTGGTTTGCATCTTGGAACAGAATTTACTGAACTGAGAACAGGTGTTAAAGAAGAGTTTGTTTCCATAGGAGCAGTAGAGCTTTTTAAATTTTCACGAATAACCAAAGGAAGAAAAATATTTGTTATAGATTCATGTGGTTCAGGTGCATTTATAGAAACATTGTCAGGCCCTGGAGCTATTCATCCGCTGAATACAATTGCAATCGGAAGCACTTTTGGAAGCGAGGGTTATATCCCATATGAGTCAACTCTGATACACAAAGATTATATTTGGAGATATGTAGATGCA
Source organism: Candidatus Aenigmatarchaeota archaeon (assembly GCA_043800495.1). Taxonomy (GTDB): domain Archaea; phylum Aenigmatarchaeota; class Aenigmatarchaeia; order GW2011-AR5; family JACRAC01; genus JACRAC01. The sequence goes on along the minus strand of JAZDMZ010000139.1, from coordinate 4,428 downwards.
ATGAAAGATACATGTGATTTTAAAAAAGCACATGAAACAGTGAAACAAGGAAACTTTATTGACCCTGGTATAAAAGGAAGATTTTTTAGCACAGGAAATACAGATACAGAAATAAGATGCAATTGTAAATAATACTAGTTATCATTCTTAAGTAACATATACAGAAAAGCTTAAATAGGTTAAAGATGACTAATCTAGATGATGATTAGATGCCAGAATATACTATACCTATAAGATGCGAAAGAGACCAGGCTCCAGCTGATTCAGCATATTCTAATTGTATGAATCCAGATAAAGACTGTAAACAGATTGGAGAAGTAGTGATTAAATTTGATGGAGAACCGTATGAAATTGATATCAATTCTCTAGCTAACATTTATGAAATACCTAGATGTACGCAAACAGGCTGTAGAAGATATCTAAGAAGCAGTGTTTTTACAACAAATCAAGCGAACAGGTCACAAATATACAAATTAGAGGATCTTAGAAAAAAAGAATACCTCGCAGTACAGGTTAATTTATTCAATGTAAAACCAGATCATGATGAAGAATTTGTTACAATGAATATACGAGAATGGCCTGCATTCTTTTGTGGATCAGATGATTACAAAGGCACTCGTGTTTCCTATACAACAAAACCAGGGTGTTATAAAACAGAGAATTTTTGGACAACAAAAGAGGCTTTTTATGATTATGTAAATAGAAACAGAGAAGAGTTTAACAGATTATCTAAACAACATCTTGCTTTATGTGAAAGCTTTGAATATATTGGATTTCTTTCTGAGAAATTTGGATAAAAATCAGAATTAAGATATCTAGAGATATCTTTAAATATCTTTATAGAGATATTTAAGTATTGATACCTAATATACTATCAGTGTATAATTAGTTTGTTACAAAGTATACTGGATTGTATGTGAGGTATAAAACACTTTTATAGTGAACCCAATAAAGATTCAGGATATGATACCATTGGGTTCACATATAGCAAACCACAAATTATAATATTGATTCTTTTGTGGGTTAGCTATAATCATATACTGATTAGATAAAGGTGATTTCATATCCATGTATAATTATCCATTGTTTAGAGATAGAATGCTGATACCGTCAAAAGAAGCTCAGTATGAAATGGATGAATTAGAATTAGATATGTGGAAAATAAAAGAGATATTAGAACAAGGATATGATGCCTCTGCAAGTAAAAGAGGAGAAAATATAATAGAACGAGCAATGATAAGAAAAGACAAAGAGATCAGAGTTGTTGTGGTTCTTGTTGAACGAAAAGGCATTGGTTATTGGGTGATAAAACATGTTGGTAAAACAAGTAGATATTAGCAAGCTTGTAGAAATTCCATGTGAATGTGGAGAAAATGCTAAAGCCACGGCTTTGAATTATAAAGACTATCTGGTAAAAGGATGGAAATGCAAATCATGTAAAAAAGAATATATATCTCCTCAAGATTCATTGAAAATATCTGAGTTTGAAAAAATGAAAAAAGATGGTCTAAAAGTAAAAGTAGCTGAACTTGGTCAAAGTCTTGCAATAAGAATACCGAAGCCATTAGCAGAAATATATAATCTCACCAAAGGAGAAATCGTTAATCTAAGACCAGAAAGTCTTAAAAAAATAGAAATAGAATTTGATTAGAAAAATTACTCTGAAGAAGAAATTTATTTCTTCTTCTTTGCTTTGCCCTCTATGATAGGTGCAAGGTCTCTGACAAATCTTCTTACATATTCTCTTGTAAGTTCAAGGTCTTTTTGAGGAATCTCATCAGCCTTTTTATCATCAAGCATTTTTCTCATTGTTACCACTCGTCTAAATGTATCACCATGATAATTCTCAACATGACCCTGGTCTATCAATTCCTCCTTAATTGCCTTTGGTAGATCCTTTGGATCAGGTGGTAGTTTATCCAATGTCTTCAAAGCATGCACAGCAGCTTTTATCATAACCTCATAGTTTTTCTCAATCATTGTACATTTTCTTCTTTTTTGCAGAGTAGTTAGTAATTGTTCCATTCTTTCTACAAATTTCTTTGTTTTATTGATAAATTCATCCAGTTTTTCTCCAGTTAATTCTTTTATATCCTTGTGCTCAACACCTTTTCTAAAATCAACAACCTCTCGTATATCATTAAGATAAACCTCTTCCAACAGCTGTGGAGTTACTAAGTGTTCTTTTACAGCATCAGGACAGTGTTTTGGTGATGGCGGAGGCTCTCCCAGATACATCAAAACTGCCTGAGCAGAATTCAGCATAGCATAATAAAGATCTTCTGCAACCATGTAAAGTTTTGCAGTTTCTACTCTGCTTATCTTTTGAGGACATGCTTCCATAAACTTTTCAACTGCCTCAATAGTAGTTGGTATTTTTCCCAATTCTAGTAATTTCCTAACTGGTATAAAAAATCCAGTATCATACAATGCCCAACCATCTCTTACAATAGTATATAATAAAGGATGTCCTATTCTTGCCATGTCCCAGAATTCTGATAATGTCCAAGCAGGCTGTACAACAATATCAGGAGAGATTTTCTTTCCAATACTCCTTAACATATCATCAAACTCATCCTTTTGTTCAGGAGTAAATCTTGTCATAACATCGTCTATAACAACAAGCATATCAATATCAGATTTTTCATGATAATCATTTCTTACCAATGAACCAAATAGAACAACTGCTTTTACAACCTTTTCAGCCTTTTTCAAAACCTCTACCTTAAATTGTTCAGCATATTTTAGTTTTGCCTTTCTTATCTGTTCTCTTTTATCATCCTTTGCAGGTTCCATAGGCTGATCTTTTGTTACAGCAGGACCTTTTGTTGTTTTAAGTGCTTTTCCGGCTTTTTTAGAAACTTGTTTTTTTGCCATTTTTAAAACCTTATCATATTCAAATGGTTTTCAAAATAAAATGGAACCCTGGTCCATTTGACATGTTATCAACTATTATCTTAAATGCAATATACTTAAACCTTTTACCAAAGGGTTAAAGCATCAGATGTTTCTAAAAATAATAATGAGAAGCGTGAAAAATTATAAATTACACGAAGCCCGACTTTCTCACTAACAAACCAAAAGCTTTAAGTATAATTAGGTTATACTATATATAACTAAATTAGACAAGAAGGTGATGTTATGGAACAGTTTCAAGCAATTCCAAAAAAATGGGGGAATTCATTAGGAATAACAATACCAGCTAATATCGCACAACAAGAGCACATACAACCAGAGAAGAAAATTACTGTGTTGGTTATTGGCGATGAACAAAATGAGCTAAAAAAGATATTCGGTTCATTAAAGATGAAGAAAAAGACACAGCAGATGATAGATGAAATAGATGAGGGATATGACTGAGATATTTTTTTGCGATACCTATGCACTAATAGAGATTGTTAGAGGCAATCCAAACTATCAACGATATCTAAACCATGCACTAATAACATCAGATTATAATCTGATGGAATTGTATTATGCCTTTATTAGGGAGCATGATAAAGAAACAGCAGATAAGTATTTTGATATATGGTCTAAATTCTCAATACATATTCCGCGCAAAATTATAAGACAGGCGATGGAATTTAAATTAGCCAATAAAAAAGACAACCTTAGCTACACTGACTGTATTGGATATATGTTTTCATTGCAGAATAAGATAAGATTTCTAACAGGAGATATAAAATTCAAAAACATACAAAATGTTGAGTTTGTTAAATATAGTAATGGACAAAACTAATTAGAGTTATTATATTTTTGTCCTTACTATATGTGAAGACATAACTATACTATTGTTCTAGAAAGTTATGTCTTGCACTATAATTAAAGACATTAAAATCTTAGTGTTTTAGCTTATAGTGGACCAAATAAACAACCGGACATGATAATATTTGGTTCACATACAGCAAGCCAATGAAGTAATCAGGTACATGAAGAAACGGTGTTTCTCCTGTACAGAAGGAATTAAAAATTCCTTCATGTATAATATTTCATTGGTTGCTATAAATGAAAAAATTAGTCTTTAAAAAGACTTGTTAATCAATGCTTTAGATGGGAGAAATAACAACTTATAAAAGTAGAAGACCCATTGGAACATTTCCAAACGATACAAGAGTAACCGTTTACACAGGAACTTTTGATCCATGTCATATAGGTCATATTAAGGTTGGAAAACAAGTTTTAGCATATGGAAACACAGATTTTCTGTTTTTTTATCCTCATAATAATTCACTAAAGAAAAAACCAGCTCCTATTGATAAAAGAGTATCTATATAGTAATGGACAGAACTATCTAGAGTTGTATAATACGCTGTCCTTACTATACATGGTGAAGTGAAACTTCACCTGTACAGCAGAAACTATTGTTTCTGCCTGTATGTGAAGACATAACTATCATATCTAGTCTAGAAAGTTATGTCTTGCACTATA
>JAZDMZ010000138.1:0-2595 GCA_043800495.1 Candidatus Aenigmatarchaeota archaeon | reverse complement strand
ACATAACTTTCTAGAACAATATTATAGTTATGTCTTCACATACATGCAGAAACTATGTTTCTGCTGTACAGATTGAACTATGTTCAATCATGTATAGTAAGGACAAAAATATAATAACTCTAATTAGTTTTGTCCATTACTTTAGTTCTCTAATGTTAGATAATTTTAACTTTATACTTGAAAATACAACAAATACATTTTAAGTACAACTTTATATATCACACCAATCCAAGAATTTATATACATTTTAGAATAAGTTGGTGTAAACATGAAGAGATATGGATTTTTAGCAGTACTGTTGGTTTTATTAGCCATATCATCACCAGTTTTTGCATTTGGCTATACATTGAGCAATGAACAAATGACTGTTAGCGTAGGTGATACCCAATCCATTGAAGTTGTTCTTCACAATACTATAGATGATTTTTTTATATTTTCTCTAAACAATGGCCGTCCATGGGTGACAATGCCATCAAATATTCCTGTTCTTGTCAATGAAGACGCAAAGACAACAATATATTTTTCACCCTATGAATATACAAATCTTGGAACCTATACCATGACTCTTGTGATGCAATCCATGAACACAGGAGAGATGATGACAAAAAATATCACAATTTCAGTCAAGTCAGCCAATGTTGCAATTGAAAAAATAATGACAGATGGAGATCTAATACCAGCAAATAAAGCAAAACTTAATATTTTTCTAAAAAACAATGAAAACAAAGAAATGACAGTTAAGCTATTGTATAATGTAAAAGATCCAGATGGATTGGATTTTATGACAGCTGATGAAGACCTTGTTCTTGAACCAAAGGAATTTAGAATATATGAAAAAGACCTTGAATTTGCTGAATGTGCAAAACAAGGAAGATATGTGGTATCTGCGCAATTAATGAGAAATAGTGCAGAACTATTTACACTTACAGATGTTTTTGTTGTTAAAAGTGTTTTTGAAAAAAGCGTTGATAAAATGGAAAAACAAGAGCTATTGAAAACAAACACTATTATTACTGTAAAAAACACCGGAAACATAGCAGGAACAACCTTTGTTGCTGAGACCATATGGGGGTCATTGTTTTTCTCAGGTGATCTGCCTAAATCAACTGGTATTGATTATACCTGGGAACTTTCTCTAGATGCATGTGAGACAAAGGCAATAAGCTATAGTATAGATTATTCAATAATACCTATTATTCTAATAATCATAATTGCTGTATTATATATTGTATTCCATCTAAGAACAATTAGATTAAGAAAATTCATAATGCAAAAACAGCATATTCAAAAAGGAGTTGAATTTACCATTGGATTAGAATTTAAATCACATTCATCATTAAAAGACGTTGTAATAAGAGATTTTGTACCAGCCATATTCAAAGTAGTTGATGCAGGAAAAGCCACTAAACATATATCACCAGCAGGCACAGAACTTATATGGAAAATACATGAATTGAAAAGAGGAGAAGAAAGAATAATGAGTTATAAGATAATACCACTGTTCTCAGTATCAGATACTGTCAGATTACCAAAGGCATCAGTTGATTTTATTCATCTAGGCAGACACCTATCAAAGAGTTCATGGCCTGTATTCATGGGAATAAAATCAGGTGAAGTATTCTCATTAAAACACGCAGCAACTCATGCAGTATCCCATGTTGGCAGAAAACTTAGCAAAAAGATAAAAGAAAAGGTCAGAAGGAAGAAATAATTCTATAGAAATCACCCAAAAATCTTAGAAAGATAGCTTTAAATATTATAACGTAATAATTATGTTGGTGAACATATATGGTAAGTATGACATTATCGATCCCAGAAGACCTTAGAGAAAGAATGTCTGAACATCCTGAGATCAAATGGTCAGATGTTGTTAGAGCAATCCTAGAACAGCAAATTAGAGAAATTGAAGAAGCAGAAAGAATATCTTCAAAAAGCAGACTGACAGAAAAAGATGTTCATGAATTAGTATCATCAGTTGATAAACAGATAGCAAAAAGGTGGAAAAATGCGTCTCGTAGTTGATGCAAATGTATTATTTTCTGCCTTTCTTAGAAAAGGTGTTACAAGACAACTTATTCTAGATAGACGGCTTGAGTTATTTGCACCAGAATTTCTTATAGATGAATACACAAAACATTCAAACGAATTAATAGAACGTTCTGGTTTAGAAAAAGACAATGCATTGCGATTAATATCATTGTTATTTGCAAGAATTGTTATTGTAAAAACAAATGAGCTTCTTTTGTATAAAGATGCAGCAAAACATCTAACCACAGATGAAAATGATGAAGCATATATTGCATGTGCTCTTGCTACCAGAGCTGATCTGTGGAGCAGAGATCGTCATCTAAAAACAGGACGAATAAGATGCTGGAGTACAGAAGAACTTGCCAAAAAACTAATTCTCAAGAAAGATAACTTTAAATAGTTTCTATTACTAGTATGTAGTAATAGTATGGTGTAAATATGGCTAATGAAACTAGACAACTATGTTCATGTGTTGCAGAAGAACTGATAAGAGATCTATCAAGCTATGGTAGAATTATAGTTAGTGAAGATGTTAATCCTAAATTAGCAAATCAAATACCATGTCAA
>JAZDMZ010000044.1:0-9280 GCA_043800495.1 Candidatus Aenigmatarchaeota archaeon | reverse complement strand
ATAAAAATGGTATATCTTTTTTATACATTTCTCGTAGGTTTCTTTCACTAGGTTCTTCTCTTGAAATAACAATGGCAAATTTATTTGGCCAGTTTTTATCAGTGTCATTAAACTTAACCAGTTTGTTATTAGGTAGGGGATATAGTTTTACAGGTTCTCTTTCCACAGCTACCTCTATCTGCTCAGGTTCATTATTTTTCCTGCCAAACAGTCTTGAAAAAAATCCTGCCATGTATATTATCATTCTTCAAAGCTTTTTATTCCTACGCAAATAACAGTTTCTTGGGTAATATGTATATATCTATCATAGAAGCAATGGGTTTAGAGGGAAAAGAGGTTAGTCTGAGGGGTTGGTGTTATAGGGAAAGAAAGAGCAATAAGTTTGTATTTATCGTGCTGCGGGATCATTCTAATATAATTCAGTGTGTTGTTAACAAGGACAAGGTTGATGAGAAAACTTGGGCAGATGCAAACAAAGTGCTTATAGAAGCTTCTATAAAATTAACAGGTATTATAAAAAAAGATGAAAGAGCTCCAACTGGCTATGAGGTTGAGGTTAAGAATCTAGAGCTGGTGGGAGAGGGTGGAGTGTTTCCTATAACAAAAGATCAGTCAAATGAATTTTTATTAGATGTGAGACATCTGTGGTTGAGATCAAGAAAACTAACAGCTGTGATGAAAATACGATCTACTGTGTTTCAGGCTGTTGATGAATTTTTCCGTGGCAAAGGATTTTATGAAATAGCACCACCTATTTTTACACCAAATGCATGTGAAGGAGGAGCTACTTTGTTTAAAGTAAAATATTTTGATGATAGTGTTTATCTAACACAGTCATGGCAATTATATGCAGAGGCATTGATATCATCATTGGAAAAAATATACTGTAATTCTCCTTGTTTTAGAGCAGAGAAATCCAAGACTAGTAGGCACTTGGCAGAGTTTTACATGGCTGAGATGGAAATGGCATGGGCTAATTTAGATGATATAACAAAACACGCAGAAGAATTGATATCATTTATTGTTAAAAAAGTGCTTGATAAAAATAGAGAAGAACTTGAAATTTTGAAAAGAGATGTTAGTAAAATAGAAAATATCAAATTTCCTTTTCCAAGAATAACCTATACAGAGGCATTGAAAATACTAAAGGAAAAGGAAAATATGGATGTTGAATGGGGAAAGGATCTGCGTACTATTGAAGAAGATTTACTGATGAAACACTTTAGCACACCAGTGATAGTTACACATTATCCAAAGGAAATAATGGCTTTCTATAAACCAAAAGATCCTAATAATCCAAAGGTTGCTTTGTGTTTTGATATGCTTGCACCAGAAGGATATGGTGAGATAATAGGAGGTTCTCAGAGAGAGACTGATATAAAAGAATTGGAAAAGGGCCTTAGAAAGGAGGGTGAAAAAATAGAAAACTATGATTGGTATCTTGATACAAGACGACATGGTTCTGTTCCACATGCCGGATTTGGTATGGGTGTTGAAAGAGTTGTTGCATGGATTTGCGGATTAGATAATATAAAAGATGCTATACCATTTCCAAGAACAATGCTTAGGAAAAGTCCATGATTTCTAGTCAAAAAGGCTTAAATAGCTATGTAACATATATGTTACATATGGAACATATTAGTTACAGAGACTATAAATTTGAAATAGTATTGGAATTGCTTAAAAACCAGAGCCATATCAGGGCTTTGGCAAAGGATATTGGAACAAATCATATGACAATACTACGAAAAATAAAAGAATTGTCTGATGATAATGTAATTGATTATAAACAGGAGGGAAAAAATAAAACCTATTTTCTTAAAAAAAGCATAGAAGCCAGAAACTATGTAATGATGGCTGAAAATTATAAGCTATTGCAATTGCTTACAAAATATCCTCAGTTGAGAAAGATTGTTGATGCTATTCATGAGAATAAACATATTAAATTAGCAATATTATTTGGTTCATATGCAAAGGCTATTGCAAAAAAGGACAGTGATATTGATGTCTATATTGATACGAATGGCAAAAAACTGAAGAATGAGTTGGAGAGAACTGATTCTAGGATAAGTGTAAAACTAGGTAATTATGACAGGAAGTCTCCTCTAGGAAAAGAGATTGAAAAAAACCATGTTATATTAAAAGGTATGGAGGATTACTATGAAAAACTTGGAATTTTTAGCTGATATCAAGAAAAAAGGAAAGATTGAATTAATTGAACCGAGTGATGCTATTAGACAATCCTATGCAGAAAAATCAGAAAGTAATCTGATTTCTGCAAAGATTCTGTTAAAAAATGGCAGACTAGAAGAAGCTGTATCACTTACATACTATAATATGTATCATATTCTAACTGCTTTGATGTATAGAACAGGTATAAAATGTGAAAATCACACTGGATCAATAATCCTATTAAAGGATGTTTTTGGTATTGATAATAGAGATATTGCTTTTGCAAAAAAGGAAAGAATAGATAAACAGTATTATTTTGATTTTCATGTAACTGAGAAGAATGTGATTGATCTGATAAAAAGAGCTGAGAGATTTAATAGTAATATGATAGATTTTATCTCAAAACTTAATACTGATAAAATTACAAAAATTAGAAGAAATTTTGTTCAATTGATTGAAAGGATATGAGGTTTTAAAAATTTTAGATAGAATGTGAAATTCCATCTAATTTCGAAAATCCGTTTAATATGATAAGGTTTTCAAAATGGGTCAGATTGAGGTAACGTTTTTAGGAACAACAGCAGGCATTCCAACTAAATATAGAAATCATGCTGCTCTTTATGTTAGATATCAGGCTGAAAGAGAATATGTGTGTTTATTTGATTGTGGAGAAGGTACTCAGAAACAGATATTTTCAGCTGGGCTGAATTTTATGCGGGTGAGTGATATATTTATTACACATTGGCATGCTGATCATTTTGCAGGATTATTGGGAATGATGGAAACAATGAATCTTGAGAAAAGACAGGAGCCATTAAATATATATGGACCAGAGGCAAGTCGATTTGTTCCTATATTATTATCATTGGGATATGGTTCAAAACAATTTCCTATAAAAGCAATAAATGTAGAACATGAGGGAACAGAGATTCAGACTCTGGTGGATAGTGATGAGTTTTCTATACAGGCAATGCCAATGAAACACGGTGTTCCTGCAGTTGCCTATGCTATTGTTGAAAAAGATAGAATAAAGATAGATAAGGAAAAGGCAATTGCAATGGGTCTTCCTGCAACAGGTCCTTTGTATAAAATTCTCAAGGAAAAGGGCATTGCTGTTTTCAAAGACAAGGAAATCTTGGTAGAAGATGTTTCATTTTTTGAACCTGGAAAAAAAGTAGTTTATTCAGGTGATACAAAACCAAATAAAAATATGGTAGAATTTGCAAAAAATGCAGCTTTGCTTATACATGATTCTACTTTCTTTTCCCATGGTGATTTTGTATGGAAACATGCTGTTGTTGATGAGGTTGTTAAAATAGCTGAACAGGCACATGTGAAAAAACTAATACTTACACATATTTCAAGAAGATATGCTGATATCAATGAATTGGAAAAAAAGGCCAAGGAGTTCCCAAACACAGAAATAGCAAAGGATTTTATGAGGGTTGTTGTGTAATATCATACTTTCGGGGTTATTGTATGTAAGACAGATGACTTATTCATATTAAGACATTTGTCTTAATATAGAAAAGTATTTAAGACAGCTGACTTAAATAATATAAGACAGCTGACTTATAGGCTGATATTATGCAAATAGAAAAACATCTTGTAAAACTGAGAGAAGTACTGGATGAGATAGAGGCAGCTCTAAAAGACAAAAAAGGTGTCATAAGTCATCAGGCAAGACTTGGTTCTATGATTTCTCTTGGTGTTGTAACATTGATTGAGTTATATTTTCATAAACTTAGTGTAATAAAAGAAGGATCTAATATAAAACATCAGTGGCTTAAAATAACGGATGCAAAAGAAATATTATCAAAACAGATAACCTCTCCTATTGATTCCATTGACATGATTGATGAAATTCTTAGAATTGCTGATAAAATTGAACAAAAAAGAAATGATATAACATATGGCTCACCTTTGAATGAAGAAAGTATTCTTCTAGAACAGATAAAATTATTCTTTGAGGCGAAGAAAATAATTGAGAATAAAACAGGTGAATTGTTATGAATAAACAGGAAGAAAGAAAAGCATATGTAATAAGTTTTGCATCATATTTAATGAAAGAATTGGCTGATAAAAGTCTAATGGATGAAATTAATAAAATAATATTATTTGGTTCTGTTGCAAAATCAGAATCTACAAAAGAAAGTGATGTTGATATCTTCATTGATATAAAAAAGAAATCAAAAAAACTAGATGGTGTAATTCATGGCATTATAATAGAATTTTATAATTCAAAGGATGCTCTTATTTTTAAGACAAAAGGAATCGATAATAAACTAAATGTTATCATAGGAAGATTGAAAGATTGGAAAGATATTCATAGAAGTATAATGAGCACAGGCATTGTATTATGGGGTCAGTATGAGGAGAAAGAAAAGCCAGAAAATACCAAACATGAGATTGTGTTCTATTGGGATAGCATTGGAATAAACAGAGGTGCTTTTTTAAATGCTCTCTATGGATTTAACGCAAATAACAGACGTCATTTTGGCTTGCTTGAGAAATTCAATGGAAAACGCATTGGCAAGAGCTGTATTATAATTCCGGTTCAGCATCGTGAAGATGTTGTTAAGTTATTCAAAAAATATAAGGTAAGTGCAAAGGCGTTGGAAGTTTTTGTTGGTTAATAAATATGCTGATTGTTTCCTATGATTGTATAATATTCAATTTTCATCAATAGAATTCAAATTCCTTCTCGTCTTTGGATATATCCTCTAATACCATCATTTGTTCTCCAGTCACCAAAAGGTGCGTATAATGTGTTTGCTAATCGGCCTGCAGCAGTGTTTTCAAATCCCATTAAAGCCTGTGCTTCAATTTTTTTCTTATTTGCATATATTACACGATCAATTACATGAGAACCAATTGCAGAACCTTTTTGCAGGCACATGAGATCATAGAATTGCTTTACGGTTTCTTCCTCAGTTAATTCTTTGGTTTTTGCATAACAGCTTCCTGTTACAATACGAAATGTTATGGATGATTTTCCTTTTTTAGCAACATCTAATAATTTTTTAAGATGTTTTGGTGTATCCTTTAGAGCAGACTGCATACATATTCTAAAACAATATCCTTTTGTGAGCATTTCACATGCAAGTTTGACAGTGCTCTCAACATATTCTCTTTCTTCAATATCCATTTCAACTGGAACATTAAATTCCTTGGATTTTTTAAGAACTTCTTCAAGAGCTTTTTTTGCTTCATTATACGAATAACCAATGCCAATGTTTGATGTTCTTATTGTAATTCCTGCATTGCATTTATTTTTTGCAATCTCTTCCATAAGTTTAATATAGTTTTTCTTAACATTTTCCACAGAATTAGTATCATTGCTTACTGCATTGATGCTATTGACTACAACACGATAGCCTTTTTTATTATATCTCTTGATAGTATCAACTGTTTTTTCAATAGTAGAACCTGCTATCCATTTATTTGATTTTTCTATCCACCATGCCTCTGTTTTTTCAAACATACCCATTGTAATTTATTATATTTGTTATTTTATAAACGTTTCCAGCTTAGTTGTAATATGAGATTCACTGATAAGATTGTGTTGATAACAGGTGCAAGCAGAGGAATTGGAGCTGAAACTGCAAAGATGTTTGCAAACGAAGGTGCTGTTGTTATAATAAATTATTGTTCTAATAAACAGGCTGCAGAATCTGTGCTAAAATATATCAATAATAATGGCATGATTATCCAGGCAGATGTCAGTAAATTAGAAGATATTGACAGTATGTTTGATATAATAACAAAAAAATATGGGAACCTGGATATTCTTGTGAATAATGCTGGAGTTGTTTTTATAAAACCTTTTATGGAATTAACAAAAGAAGACTGGGAGAGAACATATGCTGTAAACATGACTGGAATGTTTCTATGTACACAGAGGGCATTGAAACTAATGAAAAAGGGCTCTATTGTTAATATATCATCAATTCGTGGACTAGCAGATTATGGCAGACCTCCTATTATGGATTATTCTACTTCAAAGGCAGCTGTTATAAGTTTTACAAAGACGCTGGCAAAAGAGGTTGCACCAGATATACGTGTAAACTGCATCTGCCCTGGGATGACAAATACTGATATTGCGAAAAAACAATCAAAAGAAATGCTGGAAAAATTTATTAATGATATTTATCTAAAAAGGCTGATAGAACCGCAGGAGATTGCAGATGCTGTTTTATTCTTGGCATCAGAGCAGGCAAGTGCAATTACTGGAGTTGTCCTGTCAGTAGATGGTGGACAGAGTCTTGGATAGTGTAAATCCAAAAAGAATATAAGGATTGCATTGTAAATTATCTAGATAATTATGCTTTCTGCGTATAAAACTGCAATTGGAGAACTAAAAGAAATGGGATTTGAACAAAGTGATGGTGTTATAGATAATTCTGTTTATGACCACTTTGTTTTAAAAAAAGGTAATCCAAAAATAGTATTGTATGTATATAACGCTAGTAGAGGAAAAAAGGCTATTAATTTTTCAGCTATTACTAGTACAGATCCACAGTATTCTTTTAGATCTGATAGACCAGTATCTCCTAGAGAAATACCAAAACTTGCTGAGTTTTATTTATTTGCTTTGAGAGAAAAGGGTTTGATATAGATTTAGTATATTATCCTCTATAGACAGTTGGTGTTTTTCTTGGATAAAATAGATTTGTGACTAGATATGCAGTGACTAATTCACTGAGATCTGTTGATTCAAGAAATGCCATGTATTTTTCATGTGCTCGTTCTGTTGCTTCCCTGTCTCCTGATTGTACTCTGAATAAGAGATCATGATTAGTTTTTAGTTCTGGCATAATATTCACAACTATTTTAACAGTATTATGGAACTAGTCTTTCTGGAGTTCTTGGGAACAGGACAGTTTCCTTAATATTATCAAGACCAAGCATTTTCATTACTATTCTTTCTATTCCAATACAAAATCCACCATGTGGAGGAACACCATATTTGAAATGGTCTGTAAACCAGCTAACACTTTCTGGAGCCATTTTTTTCTCCTTAAGCTGTTTTAATAATCTGTCATATCTATGTTCTCTCTGTCCACCTGAACTAAGTTCGGTTCCTCTATAAATCATGTCAGTACTTCTTGCCCATTCTGGCTCATCTTCATAGCGCATGACATAGAATGGTTTTTTTGAAAATGGGAATTTGTTTAGGAAAAAGAAGTCATGTTTATACTTGTTTTTTACATATTCTCCTAATAGTAGTTCTGCTTCTCTATCAATATCATCACCATATTCTACATGTTTACCCATCTCAGCCAATATTTCATATATTTTTGGAAATTCTAGAACAGGAAATGGTAATTTTGGTATGTCAATTGTTTTTTCTAAGATATCTAGTTCTGCTTTACAATGCTTTTGTACTGCTTCAAATCCAGCTGCCACAAGTGTTTCTTCTAGTTTCATTACATCAAATTCATCATTGATAAATCCTATTTCAACAGCACATCCTCTATGTTCACATAGATGTCTTGAGGTATGGGATGGATCTGCTCTCCAGTTTGAACCAATTTCATACATTTTGTCAATACCACCTGCAATGACTAATTGTCTATGTAATTGTGGATCTTGTCTTAGAAATGCTTCTTTCATAAAATATATTACAGGAAAAACATCTGCTCCACCTTCTGATGTAGCACCCATTATACATGGTGTAAAACATTTTACAAAGCCATTTTTACTCATCCAATTTTCTATTCCATGTACTATGACTGACTCTATTTTGAATATTGCCATTACTTCTGGTTTTCTTAGGTCTAGTGAGCGCCAGTCAAGTCTTTTGTCAATGCCTGCTTTTACTTTAAAATCCAATGGCAGTGGTGATGCTGCTTTACTAAGAATTGTTATTTTTTCAGGAACTAATTCAGCTCCTCTTGCAGTTTTCTCGTTTCTTTTAACACGGGCATCAACAGTTATGACATCTTCTTTTCCAAAACTATCTATTCTTGCCATTACTTCTTCTGGAACATTTCCTTTTTTAGCAATTATCTGGCATTCTCCGTGCATGTCTGCTAGAATAACAAATTTTAAAGACCCCATCTCTCGTACAGTCCTTACCCAACCTGCTATAGTTACTTTTTGTCCATCTAAATCAGGTCCTATATCTTTTGTATAATGTGTTCGCAACATAATATCACGTATTCTTTATTCTACACCTGTGCTACTTCAGAGATCTCTGCTGGGCCGCTTTCCACAAATTTCATCACCAAATGATACCATTTTATAAACTCAGGTGTTTTGACTATCAGTTCAAGCGGATATTCTGCGGATGATTCATATAAAAGTATGTCTATTGTTCCCTCTTTATAATACATAGCTATCTCAAGAGCTCTTTTTCCATCTGTATCACAATAGCCTTTTTTTCAAGTATTGATCTGGTATTCTCTATTCCTAACAATTTTTTGAAAAAATCCATGTTTACACCTATAACAATATACCAATGGCTCATCTACATTAAATATCATAGTCATTCCAATATAGACAAGACTACTCATCGATTCCTCTACACTGTCTCCATAACTCATTCTTGATTATTGTTCTGATGACTTATATGATTATAAACAGAATGAATTATAGATACTGCAAGATGTGTGGAATACTGTCCATACTAGGAACCAAAAGAAAATATAGATAACAAATTTACTTACCCACCATCCTTTATTTTCTTCTAGTTTTTGCATTTTATTTATAGCAAAAGCCAATCCTAGGAATACTGCTAATGCAAGCAATCCTGAGCGCATAGGAACATTTATAACATATCCTACAAAGCCCATTATTACTCCTAGTGCAAAAAACAATAAACTGAATTTCAGATCATTGTTCCACCACTTTCGTCTATCGTCACCTGCAGTGTGTTTAACTTCTTTTTGTTTTACTTCTTTTGTCTCTTTTTGTTTTTCTGCCATATATAATTACCTTTTATTATAATCCTGACGCTCTTTGCTAGCTCGTTTAATGAAACTTCGTTACTTAAACTCACACGCATCGTTTGTCTCTTTTTGTTTTTCTGCCATATTTTTAACCTTTCAATATTATCTATCGCTTACTATGAAATCACTAAGCCCTTTTTGGTTTCTTTTGTCCA
>JAZDMZ010000090.1:0-16501 GCA_043800495.1 Candidatus Aenigmatarchaeota archaeon | reverse complement strand
ACATACAGAAGCAAAGCTTCTGTTGTACAGGTGAAGTGAAACTTCACCTTGTATAGCAACCAAAGAATTATTATACTATTCATTTCCTTAGCTTGCTATAATAAACATTATTTCATTATCAATTATATATTGGGTGTTGTTTACGATATTACTCTATGCAAACGGAGACTCTGTCAAAAATGCTATAATAAAAATATTATCAGCACACTATCCACTAAACATCAAAACCTTGTCAGAAATGATCAAAAAATCAGATAATAAAACCATAACTTATCCTGCAATATACAACGCACTAAAAACTCTTGAAAAGGAAGAAAAAATAATAAAGACAAAAAATGGCTTTATGCTAAGTATCAAATGGCTTCAGGAATTGAAAAAGTTTTCAGAAAAAACAGAACAAAACTATGCAAAAACACCTGGATTAATAAGTATTGGTGCAATAACTAACAACAACGAAACTAAAACATTTACATTTAACAATCTAGATGAAGCTGAAAAATATAGAAAAACTCTTCAGATTGAATATATCAGTGAAAAACGTATTCATCCATACTGCGCCATATACAATCATCTAAAATCACCTGTAACCCATTCTGAAACAGCGCTTAACATAATCAGTGCAATAGCTAGACAAAAAATACAGTCATATTTTGCAGTAGCAGCTAATACACCCATCGACAGATGGTGTGCTAATTTCTATATGAGAAGTCCATGGACATTTGTAAAAACAGGCCTAAAAATACCCTATATAGAAGTTTGTGAAACAATGGTTTTAGGAAATATTATAATTCAAACCTATATCCCAAAACACATACAAGACTACCTTAATAGCATATATCAAAAAACAAAAAAACTAGAAGACATGAATACACTTGAATTTTATAATAGGATCTATAAAACCCCTGCAAAAACAGATATTGTGGTAATAAAAAACCCAGAAATAGCAGACTATATGAGAAAACAAATACTAGGCTATTTTAGAAAAGACGATGATATCGGCAAAAATGTTTATAGTGAAGCAAATGACTAAACAACTATAATATAATTTACTTCACATATAGCAAACAACAAATTATTAATATTTATTAGCTATTTTGTTGTATTGCTATAGCCAATGAGGATAAAATAGCTTTACCAAAGGGTTAACAAGCTTTTTAAACATTGGTAAAAGTAATCTAACTAAGTTTTTCAAAAAAAAACATAACAAATAATAAGGTTTTCAAAATGAAAGAATCACTTAATGACAATTCACTGAGAAATGCTGTACTGAGTATTCTTACGACTAAACATCCTCTTTCAGCCAGAGAGCTATATGAAATAATTAGATGTGATCATGTTAAACTAGCAACCTATCCAGCTGTTTATAAAACTCTAAAAGTTATGACCAGAGAAAACAAACTTATTAAACAAAACAGAAACTTCTCAATAAACATAAACTGGGTTAAAGAACTGAAAACCTTTGCAGAACGTGTTGAAGATGAATATGTCCACAACATGCATCTACCAACACTTGATGAAATCAAGAATAATGAAAATTTTTCTATAACATTTAATACATTTGATGAAGCTAATATTTATAGAAAAAAACTCCAAAAAGAATACTTCCTAAAAAAAGACGAAAATAAACCATATTGTACAATGTCACGACACCAAGATTCACCATTAATTACTTCTGAAAAACCCCAAAACCTATTGAATATTATGTCAGATACAAAAACAAAACTAAAATCCTTTGTTATAGTTGCAGGAAATACTTTGGTAGATGAATGGACAGCAGATTATTATAGAAATAGGCACATAGCTATACAAACAGGTCTTCCAGTCGCTGATAAATGCAATATCATGGTATTTGGCGATGTTGTGATGCAAATATATCTACCAGAAATTGTGAAAAACTATATTGATAAAATCTATTCTAAAACAACTGATATATCTGAGATAAATGTAGAGGAATTTATAAGAAATGCTCATAAAATCAGAGCAAAAACAAAAGTAATTATAATGAAAAATCCCGTAATAGCAGAACAAATAAGAAACCAAGTAATAAACTATTTTAAACGTGATAGGATTGCTATTTTTGATGTAAACGATTGTCTAGTAGATGGCTTTCTTATTGTAGAATTCTCAAGATATCTTGCAGAAAAAAGAATAATAAACGAAATTGATGCAAAAAAAATAGAAGATATCTGGAATATGTATAAAAAAGGTAAAACTAATTTTGATAGCGCATCAAACACAATAATCGACCACTATGCACTTGCTGTAAAAGGTGTTAATCTTACAAAACTGAAAAAAACTGCAGAAGAATTTGTCAATGAGGGAAATGTTCAACTCTTTAGTTATTCTAGACGACTTTTCACATTAATGGCATCTTACATGAGAACTCTAATAATTACAAAAATGCCTTTAGAACTAGTAGAATCACTAAAATCAATATTTCCATTTCAATCTGCATTATCAACAATATTAGAAGTCAAAAATAATAAACTCACTGGTAATATAGCTAAAAATCTATCTGGTCAGGAAAGAAAGGTAACTGCACTAAAAGCCTGGTTTGCGCAAAACTGTGTTGATATGAACAACTCCATTGGATTTGGTGACAGTCATCATGATCTAGCATTTTTAAACATGGTAAATATACCAGTTGCATTAAATCCATCACCACAATTAGAGAAAATAGCAAAGAAAAACAACTGGTTAATACATAAATCAACTGATAGCACTGATATTCTTCTAAAAAAGATGAGAAATCTATGCAAAAACTAACTAATAATACCCTACATGACCTTTAAAAAGACTCCGGATTTATTTATTCTCGTGTGGTGATTATAATATTTGAGGGTTTATTAGAATTAATAATAGGACGTAAGAAGCCAACTGCGGAGAGAAAATACGTTGCTTTTCTTGATTTAAATGGCCCTATCTTTGAGGGATGTGATACAACATATAACTATTGTATGTTTTTATCAGAAAACGATTATAATGGAAAAAAGCTTCTTTTACCAAAAGACAAAGAAATGTTATTATATATAAATGACTCATTGGAAACTGATAAAATGCCATATTCAAAAGCAATCCCACAATTTCTTGATATTTATGAAAAAAATACATCAGCAATACCATTAGCTCTATCAGATGAATTAATGGAAGAATTTGTAAAAACAGGTGAAATATCCTTACAAACTCATCCATTTGATTCAGTGAATTTTTTGGATAGTCTAATAAAATCAGGTATAGTTCCTATTCCACTAACAAGCACTCCATATCCAATAATAAATATTGCAAACAAAGAACTTTTAGATAATAGATTACAATACCCTATAACAACAACACAAGCAACTGAGACAAAAGATTATGATCCTGCATTCCATGACAAATATGGAAAACGAGGTAAAGTATATGGAAGATTAAAAAGACGGGTTGATTCTTTAAGAGAAAAAAACCTTGCATGCAAAAACTTTATAACAAGCAATAAAGGTAATTTCAATTGGATTGAATATAAAGTAGGTAATGAAAAGATTCTACTAGCTGGACTCGGTGCTGGAGATAGAATAAATGATATGGGGTTTTTAGATCCTTATTGTTTTGTTAAATGTGTATTAAATCATGATCAAGAAATGTATAAAGCTGCAAAACAAGCACAACAAAGAGATACTGGTAATCAATATAAAATATGGATTATATATCCTGATTCAGATACATTTAATACAGAATTAACAAATGCATTTACAAAATTACACGGACAAAATGGTCAAAATGCAAAACCACATGAGCACACCAATGATTTTATAAATGAAAATAGAACACATGGCATAAAAAAAGAAATGTAACATCTAATACCTAATCCTTACCAATCCACCAGAATCACAGATCTCCTGAACACTCGGTCGTGTGCCATATATTGAATTATACACATCAACTATCCTGTTATTTAATGCAATATTAGGATAATCACTATTTACATTTGCTTTATTGCAGGCGCACAGAAGAGCAGATGTAACAGCATTATGCTGATCAACATATGCATCAATTGTACAACTTTGATTTTCAGGACAAATATCAGACTGTTTTGTTCTATCTATATTACTCCAACAGGCCTTACATCCAGAAATATCAACACATGATTCTGATAAAAAGAACCCAGAAATTATTATGATAACTAGAATAATTACAATTATTGCCCAAAATATAATAGGATTTATAACTGGTTTAAATCCTGGTTTTGCTCCAAATGCCATATTATCACATATATTGACTAATTTCTCATTAAAGAAATTAGCTATTTGTATCATAACTATTCTATAAGACAGAATAACTATTTACATATTATTAGTAGTTTACACTATAAAAAAGATTTGGTATCACAATTAAACCAATAGGTTGGTTGTTTATATCATAGCTATATATACCACTCTCTACAAATATCTCTATAACAAATGGAAATATCCATTTGATTTTCAAAACTCATTTATCATAAGGTTTTAAAAATGGCAAAAGCAAAAGTAGTGGAAAAACATAAAGACCATAGAGAACCATTAGCTTCTGCAGTACTGAATTTCATAATCTGGGGAACAGGATATATTCACAATGGCAAAAGATTGGTTTTAGGAATAGGTCTTTTATTTGTATGGATACTTAGCCTATTACCAATAATCTATCTTGGTATAATGTGGTATTTTACAATACCAGGTTTATTGTTCTTAATGGCACATCTAATAACATCACTTGTTCTTGCCTATGATGCAAATATAGATGCCAAAGAATAAATATTGTATACATCATTCCTTTTGCAACATCCATTCTTCAATATTTTCTATCGATATACTCACACCATTCCTTGCTTCTTTGACGTGTTTTCCAGTATAAAGAATTTTTCCTATCGTTAGTTTTTTCATGGTTGAAAATTCCATAAGCCCGTCGAATTCTCTTTCTGGAAAAGTTTTAGAATAACAAACGTTTATGGGAACAATTTCTGTTTTCTTCTTTGCTATAAAATCAACCTCTTTTTTGCCTTTCCAATAAAATGTTTCATATTTTCTCTTTCTAAGTTCTATTGCAACAGCAGCTTCAGCTAATCTTCCTGTATCATCACTAAATGATCTTGATGCATATTGTTGCATACCCAAATCAAATGAATATATCTTTCTTGGCCTTGTTAATGATTCTTTCATAGAATATGAAAAAAAAGGCACCTGAAACACAAGAAACGCAGCTTCAAGATATTCAATGAACTGTCGTATTGTATCATAAGATAATCCCAATGCTTCTCTTATTTTTTTCAAACTAATTTCTTTTCCAGAATTTGTTAACAGATACAATGCAAGATTTCTTAGAGCAGCTGAATCTCTGATATTATATCTAGTAATAATATCTTTTATTAAAGACAATTCAAAATATGATTCCAAGAGTTTGTCTTTTTTATCAGGATTTAGAACAACCTCAGGATAACCCCCAGATATCAAATAATCATCAAAATTCTTTTTAGTTATTCTCTTGAATTCTGTAAAAGAAAATGGCAATATTTGAAAACCTATACCTCTTCCACCCAATGATGTTGAAAATTCACTGCTTAGCAACTTTGATGAAGAACCTGTAACAATAACATTACACAATCTTGTATCAACCGCTTTTCTAACCCACTTCTCCCAGCCATTTACTAATTGCACTTCATCAAAAACAACTGTATCATGTTGGTTGAGGTCGTTGGTTAATTTATCCATCAGTTCAATACTAAGAAAACTTACTAGGTTAGGGTCCTCTAAATTAACATATCTTGTTTTTGTGTTTTTTGGAAGTCTTTTCAACAACCTTCTTGCTACAACAGACTTTCCAGAACGTCTTGGACCATACAGAAATATTACATTCTTATTATCAATATATGGAATAATCTCATTCTCCACGTCTCTTTCATAAGTCTTCTCTTTTAATACCCATTTTTCTGTCAATTCTTTTATATTAATTTTCATAAGATTATCTATCAATAAGACTATTTAAAGGGTTACGCTACACCGTAACCCTATTTAAAGCATATAATAACAGATTACAAAGCAATCAGCTATTCAATAAAATGATTATGAAAAAGCAAACATAGATGCCAAAGAATAGAATAAGGATTATTCATGAATTCTCATTATATCATAATATCTTCAAACTAGACAATATATTGAAGAACAATAGGTCCTATCAAAGAAATCACTATCATTGCAAATACCACAACTGATATAATAGTTGCTATCTTCTTTGCATGACTAGAAGTTATCCCACCAATTGCCTCTTCTAAAATATATCCACCATCCAATGGCTTCATTGGTAATAGATTAAACAAACCAATTCCTAAACTAAGAATAAATATCCACATAAACATATCTGAAAAGAAATTTACAACATCTCTTGTACTATCTTCCCTTGGCTCGTTTACAGTAGTATATGGTGCTGTTATTCCAATAAACGCTCTGTCAGAAATTTCAGGATGTTCTATTGTTTTAATATCATATTCTCCTTTGTTTGTTGTTATTTTTACAATATCTCCAATCTTTGTGTTTTCAATTATTGCTGAAATATCACTAACAGAATTGATTTCAACCCCATTTATATGAGTAATGTAACCACTCATGTTTGCTCCATAAATAGGATAACTCTCATTAGCAATAACTCCAACAGACACTCCAACAGGAGTAAATAGCACAAACACCAATAATATGGTTATAATATAAGCAACTCCTGCAATAATCATGTTTGCAAAAGATCCAGCTGCATATACCTTTAGCCTTGCAGTTCTTGATGACCTATCCAGTGATTTTTTATCAGGCTCTACAAAAGCTCCTGGTAATATTCCAAGAAACAAAAACCAACCAAGTGTTTTTACCTTAATTTTATGCAATCTACACATAAATCCATGGAAAAACTCATGAGGAATAACTATTACTGATATACCTATGATCCAGAAATACCATGGTAGAAAGAAAACACCTGGTGCTGATCCTGCCTCAGCCCATGGTAATACAATCTTCACAGCCTCTGTTTTTTCACCAGAAAACACAAGCATTGTATTATTAACAATAAAAAATGTGATAAATATCATTCCAACAACAGCAACAATCAATCCAATCATTCCTATTTTTTTCCACAGATTTGGATGTTTATTGACAATATCTAAAATAGATCTACCCCTCTCTGTCCTACGCATTAGAACAACGCCTTCTAATTTCATCTTTTTTCTGTCTTTATAGACAAAAAGTGCAATAATAAGAATAAACACTAAAAATCCAGCAATACTTAAATCAATCATATACTAATTCTAGAATGATTTTATATAAAGATGACTAAACAACAACCATTACCTTTTATTTATTAAGAAACATAATAATAGTTAGTATAGTTGCATACACAGAGGATATTCATGTCAGAAAAATCAAGAGAAGATATATTATTAGATGATCGGTTACATAGACTCAATGAATTAATAAAAAAAGGAATAGATCCGTTTGGCCATAGATTTGAATCCACAGATTCTATCAAAGAACTTCATGAAAAATACAAAGACATTCAACCAGATGAAAAAATTAGTAAACCAACCAGCATAGCCGGAAGAATACGTTCAATCAGAAAACATGGAAAAATCATATTCTGTCATATAGAAGACTCTTCAGAAAGAATACAGCTGGCAATAGAAAAAAACACAATTAGTGAGAAATTTGATATATTTGAGTTGCTCAATACAGGCGATTTTATTAGTGCCAGTGGAAATATCACAAAAACAAAAAAAGGTGAACTTACACTATGGGTAAATGATTTTGAACTATTATCTAAATCCCTAAGACCTCTACCAGATGAATGGTTTGGACTAAAAGACATAGAATCCCGCTATCGCTTTAGATACGTAGACATGATAATGAACAAAGAAGTCAGAGAAATATTTATCATGAGAAGCAAAATAATAACAGCTATCAGAGAATTTCTTGATAATAAAGGGTTTATAGAAATAGAAACTCCGACACTTCAACCAATATATGGTGGAGCCCTTGCAGAACCATTTACCACAGTACATAATGAATTAAAAAGAACCATGTTTATGAGAGTATCACCAGAACTATATCTAAAAAGAGCTATTGTAGGAGGATTTGAAAAAGTCTATGAAATAGGAAAAAGCTTTAGAAATGAAGGAATTGATACTAAACACAACCCAGAATTTACAATGTTAGAATGGTATTGGGCCTATGCAGACTATCATGATAATATGAAACTAAATGAAGAATTATTTGAATATCTTGCAAAAAAAATACTTGGAAAAACAACCATAGAATATCAGGGAAATGAAATAGACCTGAAAGCTCCATTTGAAAGAATAACCATACAGGATGCAATTAAAAAATATCTAAAAATAGACGTTAAAGCAAAGGAATTGCATGAATTGATTAAAATAGCAAAAGAACATGGCATAGAAACACCAGACTATGCTGACAAAGGGTATATAATAGAAAAACTATTTGGCTTAATAGAACCAAAAATAATTCAGCCAACATTTATAACAGACCATCCAACAGAAATGTCTCCTCTTGCTAAATCAAAAAAACATCAGCCAGACATAACAGAACGATTTGAGCTTATTATAAACAGTCAAGAATACACAAATGCCTATTCAGAGGAAAACAATCCAATAGAACAAAGAAAAAAATTTGACCAACAACTGATGATGCGAAAACAAGGAGATAAAGAATCTCATCCAATGGATGAAGATTTCATAAGAGCACTAGAATATGGCATGCCTCCTACCTCTGGATTTGGTCTAGGCATAGACAGACTAGTAATGCTATTCACAAACTCACCATCCATCAGAGATGTAATAATGTTTCCTGCCCTTCGGGAATAACATATTCTAAATGAAAACAATGACACTATTGATAAATATGATATATGAATAAATACAGCGAAGTTGTTTTCTCAAAAACACACAATTAACCAAAATTATACATTTATATAATTATGGTTACATTGCCTTTAATTAAACGACTGAGAAAACAAATCCATAAAGACATTGCATTAGCCCAAGATATAATGATCAATGAAATATATAACCATCTCAACGATGCCATATTACATGGCGGAACTGCAATATGGAGATGTTACAATGGCGCTAGATTCTCAGAAGATATAGATATCTATCTACCAACTAAATACAAAAAAATGAAAAAAATAAGTGACTTTATAAAAGCACTTGAAACAAGAGGATTTATTACTAACAAATTTAGAGAAAAAGAGAATTCTATATATGCAAAATTCAGATTCAATAATATCATAGTAAGTTTTGAAGCTGTCTTTGAAACCAAAAAAGACTCTATTATAAAACCTTTTGAACTAACCGATGGCAATTTCCTGAATGTATTTACATTTTTAGCTGAAACATTAATAAATGAAAAAGTTAGCGCATATCTGTCACGAAGAAAGATAAGAGATCTCTATGATATTTTCTTTCTACTAAACTTTGTCAAAGACAGAAAAAAAATAGAACAATCTATCAAAAGCCTTTTACAGAATTTTAAAGATCCTATTGATTCAACTGACCTACCATCTCTGGTTATCATAGGAGTTGTTCCAAAAACAAATGATATGTTAGAGGTGATAAAAAGATGAGAAAAATAAAACACATGGAAAAAGTACTAGATTTTTTTGAAAAATCTCCTGTAGTAAGCATACGAGATATTAGAATGATTATCAAAGACCCGTCCTATACAAGATTGCTTTTGTTTAACCTAATAAAAAGCAAGAAAATATATCAAATAACAAGAGGGGTTTACACAAAGCATGATGATCCATCTTTAACAGTTTTCTGCTTCAAACCCGCCTATATAGGACTTCAGGATGCACTATCAATCCACAATCTATGGGATCAGGAAACAAACACAATCATAATCACAACAAAAAAAGTAAGAACAGGCTTACGAAAAGTTATTGACAACAATGTAATTATTCACAGACTTAATAAAAAATATATATTTGGATATGAATTAATAAAATCCGGAAACTTCTATCTACCTGTGTCAAACAAAGAAAAAACACTAATAGATTTATTTTACTTTAATGAAATACCTGACAAAACTATTCTAAAAGCAATAAAAAAAGAGTTAGACATTAAAAAACTCAATGATTATCTAAGATTTTATCCTGAAAAATTTAGGAATAGAGTCCTAAAAGAATTATAGAAAAGAGTTATAAAAATGACTGCTAAGCCTATTTAAATAATTTCAGATTATTCTCTTTTAATGACAGACCTCATGATAGACAAATATGCAATGTGTCAGGCAGATCTTTGCATAAGAGATGCAAAATATCTATTAGGATGGTATTCATTACCCGAATCAATTGGAATCAAAAATAATGGTCTTGTATCACAAACCTATTCTTGTCAAAATCAAGCACATCTTGAAGAAATATACTATTATTCACACTGGCTTAACAGAAAACATCCAGATATAATAATTAACATAGAAACAAAGAATAAAGAAAAAGAAATAATGAAACATATGAAAACCATATCTGACAAACAACCACCAACATCTGAATCAATGCCTGTATTCAAAACAGAAAAAGGATCACTATATTATGTAAAATCAAATGGTTTCTGGATTAGACAAAAATATAATGGTGAGATATTCAACGGCTCTCTTTACATTGGCTCAGTGAATCCAGACCAAAATCCTCTCTACAGAGAGAATTCTAAAGATAATTCTAATAAACAATTAACCAAACTAATAAAAGAAATATGTTCAGGAGAAATACCTGGATTTTATCCATTTTTTGTAATAGGTAACCATTCACTTGGTATTAAGGGATATGGAAAAGATGAAATTATCATGACAGATCAACATCGTATAATGTATAGCACAAGTGCCTTCCCGATTCCTCATATTGGACATGTAATAACTAAGCTTTTCTAGCAAAAAAAACTCCAAACACTATGCATTTGTCATTAATCAAGTTTTCTTGTCAAAGTATCATGATAATGCAAATTATGTCTACTTACAAACGCTTCTGCATCATATGTAACACCGAGTCCGTTTCCAATGTGTGTATCTGTGCCTATAGTAAATCTTACACATGATTCTTTCATATATTTAATCAATTCATCTGTAAAATATAGATAATTTCTATCAGTTCTCAATGAATTACTGATATTTTCTGGCTGATTAAGCTCAATAAATATATCATTCTCTTCTAGAGCATATGCAATAATTCTAGCTTCATTGCCTGATTTTAATTTATACTGCAATCTATTATGCGCCAATCCTACTGGTATCAATAGTTTTTTTCTAATTGCAATTATTTCATCAAGCGAGCCAATACCATGCTCATTAGGATCAACCTCAACATTTTCAAAAAGAACATAATCAAATCTATTCAACACTTCAAAAGGTAGATTTTTTAGTACAGCTGTCCTTGAATATGATGAATCAATCTCAAGACCAGCTTTTATGCAAATATCTCCATAGGACTTTTGCAATTCTCTGATATCACCTAGGTACTTCTCAAATAATGTAATCTGCATATCTTTTTGTAATTTCCTTGTGAAAGCATGATCACTAAAACCAATCACTTCAATCCATTTATTTCTAGCTGTTTTTATCAGTGATTCTGGTGAAAGATTTCCATCAGATCTGTCTGTATGTACATGTAAATCATGATATGACATAATTATTCCACAAAATATCTTATGTATATCACTATTTAAAGGTAATCATGTGACTAACATTTAAATGTGTTTCAATCCATATTTTATTATGTGGTGTGCAACATGATAGACGATGGGTTTGAATCTCAGTTAGATAGGATTGTGCAAGATAACCGTCATAAATATGTAGAAAATATATGGGGGTATTTGACAAAATGGAGTGGTCAAAAAGGCCTATATATGACAACAGTAAAACAGTGGGCAAGCGATTTAATTTCTTATGAGGAACTAAAAATACGTATAGAAGAAGCTAAAAATGATATTGCACATCTTGAAACAGCAAAAGAATATCTAAAAAATTTTGCTGATGGTACAGAAGAAAAAGAACTTTTTTGTAACGTTTCTATGTCATTAAATGCAATGAAAAACTTATTTGAACTCGACAATCCTGTTCCAGTGTATTCCTTGAAAGAAATAGATGAACTTGAAGAATATGTAAATTCTCTTTCCAATGCACCAGAAGGATATGAAACACTAAAGGAATATTATGAAAACCTGGATGATGCTACTTATATAATCTATGAAAAACTAGTCAAAGAAAAACAAAAAATTGCATATGAAATAGAAGATTCTATGAAAAAACATCAGGAAGAATACAAAAATATGTTCAGAACACAGTATAGTGAAGAATGGGGCAAAAAGTTCAAAGAATATAAAACTAAGGTTTGGGAAATGTGTAATAAGATCAATCTCTACCTTCATCATATGGATGATGCACATTATAAATACATGACAGCAGAAGATTGGATGGATGTTTTTAAGCGGCATGATGAATTTTCATGCTGAAAAATTCTAATATGATTAAGGAAAGTCTAATAATTGAATTAATTCGGGTTCTGTAAATATTTCAGCATTTTCAGGCAGATAGTTTTTTATTTGATGCGGAAGCTCTCTTATCGTAAGTGGTACATTAGGATTGGCTTCTATTCCAAATATATCATCTCCAATCATCCAATTTTCAAGATTAAAATCAGGACCAACTAACCTAAAATCACTCTCAGCCTTTCTCATCACTGTATTAAATGCCTTTGTTCCTCTATCCTGCCCAAAAATGTCCATCATCTCACTACGCATACCATTAAAATAATGATCGTATATATTATAATAATTCTTGCTATTTATTTCTGGTGAGTTCTTCAGTGTAATGATATCTTTCAGAATTGTTGAAAAAAAGTATTTGTTATATGCCATATCTTTATAGAATAGTGGTCTAGTGTCGTAATCAATAATCTTCGCAACAATATTTCCTGACGCATCTTTATAGATTTTAATGTTACCTCCATGAATATCACTATTATAACGAATATTTCCTTTTTTTGCAAATCTAGTAATCTTGGTATTCAATTCACTCATAGCATATGCCATTTTACCAATAGGATATGCTTCATTGGTTATGGCATCATTGAGTTTCTCTCCAGGCACATATTCCTCAATATAAACATTCTTATCATCAAACTTGTAAAGATTTTTATTATATGGTTTTGCTGTTATGTCATATTCTGCCATTTCTCTGGCGACCTCAATGTCCTTGTTAGAAATCGTGCCTTTCTTAATAACAACTTCTACTTTTTTTCCAGTGGTTGTCGTTAGAGTACATTTGTCAACTACTTTAAAGAATCCGGTGTCATCCAAAAGTTTATCATCTATAGATTTTATACTACGTTTCTCAATACCAATATCAGTTAATGCTTCATCAAACATCTCAACCATTTTAGTGGATTTCACATCATACCAAAACGATTCATCAATATTTCGCCAAACATCATCAGACACACTTGACTCAGATATTTTTTTCATGAATGTTATATCGCTTTCATCAAAAACATTCGTAGATCCTTCTTTTCTAAACTTCTTCAGAATATTATGACATCCTCCTCGCCCTAAAGGGTTGCTCGCATTGGCTCGCAACTCCTCGCTTCGCTCGGAGCGAGGTATCCCTTGAAATTAAAAGGTGCTCAACGAACTTTGACGCCAAATATTGTGATGTTGCTCCTGGTTTCTAACATAATTTTCTGCGATTTCAATTGTTGAATATCCAATTGTATTGCTGGATTTCCCACGGCTCCAGAAACTCCCTCTTGGATATCGCAATCTGAACTTTGGTTGTGCTCTGAAGATTTCATAACTGCTACCACCTTTGAGAATTTGTTGTGCTTTTCCAGGAGACATTGTCATTGGTAATTCCACTGTTGTATGCACATGTTCTGGCATAACTGATAATTCACGAATTTTTATATCATGTCTTTGTGCAACCTCGCGAATTTTTTCTTCACATAGCATTTTATATTTATCCTTACCCATCATTTTATATCGGTATTTGGTACACCACTCTATTTTATGGATGTTTGTGCCAACTCCGTGGCTGTAAGTTTGCGCATTTGGATTCATGAAATCACCTCGATTTTATAGAATCCGAGACCTATGGCTAATTCGGATTCGTGGACGCAGAAACATGCGTCCTCATATTTATTTCATTAGAAAAAATATAATGTTGCTTATTTGCAACATCAGAATAAGCAATTCACCAATGCACTAAAGTGCATTGAGCTCTTGCTCAGGTTAAGAATTTATTCGAATTAATAACACTTTCAAACACACCATATTTATACATCTTTACTCTTGTTCCTAGATCTAATTCCAATTTAGGATCCATAACAGCCTTTACAACATTCTTATATCTCTTCCAATTTTGCGGAGCAGTTTTATCCATTCTAATAATATCTTTATCAGTCTCTTTCCATAATTTATACATTTCTGGATTATTCTCATAGTATTCTCCTAACTTCTGTCTTCTCAACTCAAGTGCACCTTTAACATCTCCTTCATCATATGCTTTCCAGATATCTTCAATAACTTTTTGCCCATTTGCGGTTATCCACTTTCCATATCTGCCTTTCATTCCAACTGGTTTAACTGTTGCCCAATTCTCTTGTTTTATATTTACTTCTACCCATTGCTCCCATGCGCTTTTCTGTTTTTCAACAGGAACTGTTTCTAAATCTGGCTTCCATGTCTTTTTATTGTAAGTTTTTACCTGTGTTGCAGCACACTATATGCCATAAAACAGAGCAATTATAGTGAAACCGGTAAATAATCCGGATACATGGTAAAGCAAAGCTTTACCTGTACAAAAGGAATTGAGAATTCCTTCATATATGATAGACCGGTTTCACATATAGCAACCCGTAAATTATTATATTGATTATTTTACGGGATTGCTATATCTCTACTTCTGATACAGCAACGATATCAGGAAGATTTTTCATCACTTCTGGATGATTAAAACAGATGTCTTTATATACATATTACTAGTAATATATACTTAACCAACTAAGTTTTTGGCTATAAAGATATCTATTTATCACAAGGTGAAAATCATGACACTAGAACAATTTGATAGAAATAATATTGATGCCTATTTGAAACAGGTTCTTTGCAAAAATGAAGGCATAGTATTTACTGATTATGAAGACATAATCAAAAGATATTATGATATTTTAATGGAATATAAGAAGTTTTATAAAAAGAATTCACTTTTAATGGAAAGGGAAGATTATCAAAAAAAATATAACGAGATAGAGCAGACTCTAGAAGAATTAAAAAAAATAAAAAACGCATTTGATGAAAATAAGGAAAGATACACAACTGACTTTAGTGAAAAGAGTGTGAAAAATATTAATTTTAGACTTAATGCACTATGTAGAGGAGCTGAAGGTTATCTCAGATGGTTTGATGTGAGATATATAAAAATGTATACTCCAGAAGAAATGCATTCATTTCTAACAGATATGGAAATCATTGATACAAATCCTGATAATTACAGAAATCAAGAAAAAGAAAACATTAATGCAATCTTGAACTATATATCACAGCTGGAGAAAGAAGCTGAAAGAATTAGATTATCGCTCCAGATTGATAGAGATGTATATGTTGAAAAATATGGCTTGGAAAAAACACAGGAATTAATAAGAACACGAGAAGATACAATTGGAACACTTCTAGAAAAATTCTATGATTTTGAAAAAGAAATGAAAGATAGATATTGCCAAATTGATCCAGATGCATTTATTCGCGGTGATTATGAATAAACAGAATCAAGGAACTGTAGTCGGTTTCATTCTAATAATATCTTTATCAGTCGCTTTCCATAACTCATATTTCACAGGATCATTCATTGTTTCTCCTAGTTTCTGCCTGCGCAATTCCATTGCACCCTTAAATCATTTTGTATCATACTCTTTCCAGACACTCTCAATAACATCTTTTCCACCTGCACTTATCCACTTCTCATACCGACCTTTCATTCCAACAGGCAATGCCTTTGCCTGATTTTCTGGTTTTTGTTATTTATACATAATGAAATTGCATAGTTTTAAATATGTTTGGATGTAAATATATTAGGTATAACAATGATTTCAGACTATTTCAGAAAATGTGTAGGAGATGTGGCTAGACCTATAGATTTTCTATATACAAGAGAACAAATAGAAAGGCTTTATGATTATCACGGAACAATATTACTGGGAATAGGCAAACCTTCTAGAACTAAGGTGGATATACTTTGCAATCTAGAGAATGTTTCTCCATTAATAGTTGAAATAGATGACATAACCAGACATATTGATGAAAATAAAGATATGAGAACTTTTATTAACCCATAAATTTTATCATATTATGTTGTCATGACACCAAACACATATTTTTAGCTTTTCATATGACTGTTATTTCATAATTCTCTTCTATTTTTATCATTTTTACCACATTTTTCGGTAGCTA
>JAZDMZ010000085.1:0-2518 GCA_043800495.1 Candidatus Aenigmatarchaeota archaeon | reverse complement strand
CTTTTTATATCAAGATAAAATTCTCTGCTGAATAGACTGACAGCAGGACCTACAGGATCTGGGGAATCGACTATAACAACATCATATTTTATATTTTCTTTTACACATCTTGCAACAAACTTGAATCCATCCTCAACATGCGTTTCAGCTCTAGGGTCATCAAATGCACTGCCTGGTAATGATGGCATGAATTTTTTAGTATATTCAATCACCTTACCATCAATATCAACTAGGTCAACATGATCGATTTTATGTTTCAGAACTTCTCTCATTATTCCCCCATCTCCACCGCCGATTATCAGAATTCTTTTTGGGCTTGGATGAGAGAACATAGGAAAGTGCACTAAAGGTTCATGATAAAATATTTCATCTTTTTCACTTGTCTGAAAAATACCGTCTAAAATCAGAACCTTTCCATATCTCTCAGTATCGATTATGACTATGTCTTGGAGTTTTTTACCATCTAAAAAGCTTTGGTCTTCTACTAGTTTTTCTTTAACCTTTAGAGATTGAGCAACATCATTATATAGTTCTTCTCTGAACCACTGTTCTCCATTAATATTTTCAAATCCCATTTTATCTAAGTATATATGACGATAGTAAAATATTTATTTATATTCAACATTGAAAGACCCTGCTACTATCAGAGGAAATATTATAGTTGCATCTCCGAAAACTTCTACAGAATTTTTCTCAAAGGGTTCTGAAATTTTTATCTTGCCCCATGTGTATGCTTCATTTGGCTTTGAGCTGGATGTTGAACCGTCCCACTCATTTCCTGAATTGATGTACACTGCATACTTTGTTCCACCCTTGAAAATGTTTGAATTCAATGCATAATGTCTGGGCATGCCCGCACCTAATGCTATTATGCCAGTTTCCTTTGTCTCCACAGGTATGTTGTTCATTTGAAAGATATCATCAGCTATGTCAATCTTGAATTCCGGATGTTTGTGTTTGAAAAACCATACCATATCACCTATAGCACCATCAGTCAAAGCAGGACAAAAAACAGGGATCTTATTTTTTTCAGCCCAGTACAATATTGAGGATTCATCGTTGATTCTTCTTCCCATTTCCCATATAAATTCTGGCGTGCTAACTATTCTATTTTCTTTCATTTGTCTTTGGTAAAATTCATCTAGAATGGGCAAAAGGAATTTTTCAAGTTCAACATAGGTTGTACTGCTGACATAAATGTTTCCAGTTCTGTTCAGACCTTTCTCATAAAGATCTTTTGCTTCTCCTTTGAAGTCGCCCAAAATAAAAGGCTCCTTACATTTCATTATATCTTCCTCAATCCCTCCGCCTGTTGTGCATATTACATGGACAAATTTATTTTTCACAAGATAAGCTATAACATCTCTCAGTCCAGATGTGATCAGGTTTGACGTGTAAGTCAAAATTATTTTCACATTTTCTTCACGCATTTTTTTTATAATTTTTATAGCTGTGCCTAGGTTTGTTGCCTGAAAACCTGTAGTATCAAATGATTTAAGAAAATTTTTGAAATCAAATTGTTTGGAAAAATCATGTCCCTTTACTGGAATAAAATCTTTCAGCTCTATGGCTTTACGAAAGTCATAATCATGTGCTTTTTTTATTTTTTTATCTGTTACCATAGAATCAACTTAAGATTTTAGTCTAGCTACATCTGTACAAGAGAATTTATATGTAAACAATATCTGCACGCATACTAGACCTATTGATTAATTTTAGATATAGATTTATAAGGTTTTTAACACTTAGAATTGGAAATATTTACTTCATCATTTCTTTAACAATTCTCATAACTTCCTGCGCGTCTATTTTTCCTCTAACCTTGCTCATCACAATTCCATAAGCTTTTTCGAATGTCATTTTTTCTTGTGAAACAATATCTTTTGCAATGTTTCTAACATCACCAATATTCAAAGGCTTCAAGTCCAGTTCTTTTATAGCATCGGCCACACCGTTCTGAGGATATGTTGCAAGATATTTTATTATTTCTGGTATAGACTCTTTTATAATTTTCTTATCTTGTAAATAATCAAAAATTTCTATTAATCTATGTTTCTGTATTCTATCTATCTCTATTTTCTCTCTTCTCTCCAGATCTTTTATCACAGAAGTAAATGTATTTGCAACTATAGTAGGCTCGACTTTTTTACTTGAGACAATCTTTTCAAACATATCCAAATATTCAGATTCTATAATCTCTTCTGCCAATTGAGGAGATAATCTGAAATTTGTTTTGAATCTTTCCAGTTTTTTCATCCAAGGTTCTGGTAGATTCTTTTTAATTGAGTCAAGATATTCCTTATTTATCAAAATAGGTTTTATATCAGTTTCAGGATACATTCTTCCTGCTCCTGGCAATGGTCTTGCAAAATCTGTAGTCCCGTCCAGATTAGCTATCCTTGTTTCCTCCACAACTTTAGGCAATGTTATTTGTCTCTTGACTTCATTCTCTATGACTTTTGATATCAATCCCAATTCCTGCACTCCTTTCACTTCTACTCTAGCTCCTTTCCTTATG
>JAZDMZ010000060.1:0-7575 GCA_043800495.1 Candidatus Aenigmatarchaeota archaeon | reverse complement strand
CCCTATTGAACAGAATAAGTAAATGGAATTATCTGCTCATAAATAAAATAGTTCTTCTAGCCATGATTATACTGATATTTTATTTCACAAGCTTCTACGGCCTATTTCTAGTAGGTCTTTGCACCTGCCTAGGTCTTATTGTTATCCAGCTTGATGTAAAACGTGGTCTTCTAATGGGAGTTTTGATAATACCCACAATCATATTTTACATGGGATTCTAGTCATATAGCAGTCTAAATATGCTTATTATATAGCACATTGCTATTGTCCAGCATCACAATCTATATATATGTTCTCAAGATATTTCTATAGTTGAGGAGATTATTATTAACATAGTAAAAGACGATGAAGAAATTGAGTTCATAGAACTCAATGAAAAGAATTTCTATATTGGCTAGTTCTGTATTTTAGCTCCACACTCACAAGACATGCTCAATGGTATTCGTCTATGAACCTTTCCACATGAATTGCATAGCAAAGCACTGTTTTTAGTTATGGTGTCCATAAGATTATACTGTCTTCCACCCCCAAACAACTCTGTTCTCTCAACACCTAGTGAAGACATTATTCTCTCTATCGGAGGTAATAGTTGATTATTGATATAATACTCAGAATCTATTGGAAGATTATATTCTTTTACATAAGCAGGAGTCTCAACCCTTTTTGAAAGTATCTCCCTGCCTTTGATAACAACATATTCCAGCCTATCCCCAACCTTTGGCGGATTCATTGGATCTCGTTTTTTTAGTTTTCTAGCCAGCTCAATATGAGGAAGCATACCATCATATGCATCAATGCTTTTTGTTATTCCTTTTATAATAGTCAGTTTTTCAACAGAAACCCTATTTCTCATAATATCCTGTAAAACACTTTTTACAAAATCAGTGGCTTTTTTAACATCACCTTCTTTTAGCATAATATTTATTACAGTATTCATTGTCTCAGTTACGAGGGGGCACCAATCACGTCTAACAGTCTCAATACCTTTCATATCAATACTGTCTTTCCAACCCTTGTCAGTGAGCTGAAATTTCCAGCCAGCATATCTTTTCTTTGCCAGAATTAGTGATGTTTTGTAAACTTTCTCAAATTCAAATATTAGATCTCCCTGTGAAGCAGCCTTTGATATTTTCTCACCCAAAAGTCTTCCTTCTTCAACATCTTTTATAGTTGTTGCCAAAAATAAACTATCTGTATTGTGCAAAAGAATCTGTCCACAGCTATCCACAAACATGCATGAATCATCCACTTCTAAATCATAGACAACCCCATTATATCGTTCTTTTGTTATTTTTGTCTTTGTGATATTGTTGTATTTTGAACAGGTTGTTAAAATATATGTTCCCTTTTCAGGTCTATGTCGTATAGTATATTTGATACAGAGCTGATTTAATAAAAATGATAACCCCGAAGCAAGATGCAATGATTTAGTCTCATATCTAAAATTATTCTCAATACAACCCATATTTCTCAGAATCAACCTCTTATGATTATTAGGGAGATGATAGATGAAATCCGGAAGATGTTTATTATGTTTTTGACCACACATTTCTTTTAGAACACTTGCATAAGTTTTGATGCTGTTGAATACAACAGGATTTCTATTACTACCTGATAAATAACATCCTATTGCTCCGCAGAGAGAATTAAATTCTTTTGTATTGGTATTAATTTTCTTTCCAGACAAATCAACACTTTTTATAATTTTTACTTTAGGCACGTTATCAACACGAATCATATTCTTTCCAGCCATTTCCTGTGGTTTTGTTTCAAATAATCGTCCATTATTAAAAGTCATTATAGAATGATCCTCTGTAACAACAGTTTCACCAAATTTCTGATTTATTCGAAAGATATTTTTATTTGCTCCATGACGTATAATTCTCTTGATTCTAGCCCATATAGGCTTTTGCGTCTTTGGGTCTATTGTAAATGCCTTTAGATTATCAGGAACAACAATCTCCTTGCCGTCGTTTCGCTGTCTTTTTGCATAAACATTAAATAATTCCTCAATGTTTCTAATTTTCACAAATCCATTTTCCATAATAGTTACAAACCTATCCTTTGTTATACTGTCGCCGTAAATAACTTTAACAGGAAAATTACTTTCAATATGTTCCTTAGTTTTCTGAATATTCTCTCGTCCATAGGCAGTTATGCTGCTTGCAACCTCATTAACATACAATCTAGCCCTGATATACCCACAATATCCATAGAAAGAATTATGCAATACCATACCCTGGGCAGTTACAAAGTTCTCAGTATTCTTGACAGAAAGATCATAAACATAATCATCATGAAAAACAGATTCTATTTTCTTAGGAGTCTGGCCATATAAATCACCATTTACTATTCTTTTGCCACGCATATGTTTTCCAATACATATTCTATGAACACCATCAAACACATTCCTAGTAAGAAGGCCTTTTGATTTAAAAAGAACATTCAACCCAGCAGCCAGTTTCCTGCTTTTTGTGCTTGCTCTTCTACCATCACCATCCATATAACCCTTTAGAAACGCATCTTTGACACTAGACAATGAATTAAAAACAAAATAAGGAACATGCTTATTCTCAGATCCTTTTCCGCACAATTTTTTAAACAACAGATAACATACCTTTAGAGGAATTGTTACAGCACAAGCACCACCAGTTTTATGAACACTGGGTTTGTAGTTGAACACACTCTCTACAAGAGAACTGATATTTTTCAGATTCTTTTGATCCTTATTAGAAATGTCAACTTTATACCACTGACCGTCTCTAGATTTATTTGTAATATATTTTTTTGAATACATACTGCCCTTTGCAACATACCAGCCAAGAAGTTCTCCTAATTTCTCATCTACTGGTAAAAGAACAGGAATTTTTCGTCTTCCATATACAGAAATATAACATTTTTTTAAAATAGCATGAGGAATAGTCACTTTAGATATTTCCTTCAATGGAATTGAATAATAATATGCCTGATCTTTTTTCTTTGAAATCACACTATTAAATTCTATAAACTCATCACCAGTATCATTTAATTTATATACAGGAACACAGCCACAATTACCTTTTGTAGTCATGCCAGTCTTTTGTAGACCAAACTGTTCTGCTCTTATAACAACACGCCTGCCAACACCAGCTGTTTTTTGTAGTGTTACCGAGTCAGTATAGTCTAACTTTTTTGCATGCTGAAGAACCTGTAGAATCTTCTTGTTTCTTCCTAACAATAAATTTTTAGGAATAAACACATTAACATTATCAATATCGTCTAGATCAGATAGTTCTTTGATTATATTAAGTGTCATATCCTTTTCAGGAAGAGTCAATTTTGATATTTGACAAATAACAGTATCTTTATTCACATCTTTTCCCTTAACAGGAACGATGCTTTCAAACTTGCTCTCCCGATTTCTATTAGCACTCTTACCAACAATTTCCATAGCAGAATGATCCTCTGTCATAGTTACTTCTGCCATTGAAGTTTTCACTTTAACAAGAGGTCTATTATGTTTATGTTGTGATATAGCATACATTGGTTTAAACACAGATTTAGTCCCATCAACACTCAAAGATTTCCATCCATCAACTTCTATAACATTTGTATTTCCTACTTTTTTTATATTAGCGCCAGCTTTCAATTCATTATACAACTCACCTATTTCACATACTCTTACATTGTCACCAGGATCTTTCACAATAATATGAGTGTCGCCTACAACAGAATTGGCCAAAATCTTTATTGCATGCTGCTTTGCATCAAGAATTATCTTTTCCTGTCCCTCAGCAACCATCATCTCTTTTTTCACAGCTCTTCTAGAATCAATTAATTTTTTAATTATTGTTGGAAATATACCTTGATATAATTCCCTTGAAACAAATCTTGCGCCAGTTGGGGATGTATTATGTTTTAGATTAGTTTCACCAGATACCAAGGAATCAGGCGAAACATTATAGGCAATTATGATAGAAGGATATAGACTTTGAAAATCCAGAACCAACACACATTCTTGATTCAGCCCTTTTCTAGGTTCAAGTACAGTAGCACCCTTTATTTTTTCACTCTCTCTCTTTTCAAGTACAGTCTTGTTTGGTTTGGTTGGCATGATCATGTTTCTTTTCTTAAACTCATGCATAATAAGAGTCTCAATCCTGACAGTCTGTCCACCAAAACTATCCTGCAACAACACACCAGATAGTTTTGAAACCTCTATAAAGTTATCCAACAGTCTTCTTTTTAGCACAAGATTAAGTGATATCTTAGCATCATTATCAGCATAGTCAACCAGTTTTTGCACATCAGATATCCATAGTTTTGGTATTTCATGATATACCACATCTCCTTTTTTCTCACCTATCAATGCCTCTGCAACAGTAGCCAGATTATATCTAGGAAGACGGATATAGACATCTTTTCTAATAACCTGATAAGAATCAAACACAATTCTTCCAGGTATTGTTATATCCTGTATCTGAAGTCTTGCATCACCTTTTCCAACTATTTTCATAGGTCTTGTAAAAACAGGTTTATCACATCGTCCAAGCATAGGAGCTATATTATATTTTTTTAATCTCTCAAGGATATGTGGAAAATCAAAATTCATTATATTAAAACCCGTCATTACATCAGGATCATATTCCTCCAATATTTTCATAAAATGAACAAGCATATCTTTTTCATCAGGATGACCCTGTGCATTTGCACTTGAAAATGCCTTTGAAACCAATACCAATCTCTCATAGTTTCTATATTTTGGGAAAAATGCAAGTGATATCATTATTATAGGATCTTTTTTAGCATCCATCTGTCTGTTAAAATCAGTTTGTAAACACTCTATATCAAAACACAAATATTTTAGGTCTACGTTTCCATTTTTTTCAACAGGTGTTATTGTCTTTACATCATATGTAGGAAGTTTTGATGTATTTGTATTAATCAAAGACCCTTCAATTTCATACCAACACATTCCTTTGATTTCATTATCAACCATAAACCTATATTTAAAAATTACATCAGAATCATATGATTCTTTAAAAAGTTCTCTGACCTTTGGAACAGACTGTGGATCATTTAAGATTATTTTAACCATACTAGCAGGAGCTTCTGAATATCCCATTGGTAAAAACTTTTTTTCAACAGCATGAGTTAATCCATTCTCTTCTATTGTTTTCATATTATCATCAGTCTTTCTAACATAAAAATATGGCTGAAATTTATCATACAATAGACAGACAGCCTTGCCATTGTCAGTCTTACAAAACATCCTTATAACAGGCTTGTTGCCATTTAGAAAATAATCCAGATCCAAGAGTTGTACGAGCATTTTTATGACCTTATTATATTTTAATGGTCTTGAAAATACAGTGAAACTCGTTTTCACTAAGCATTTTGAAAACCTTAATTTGTTACACAAGCGACAAGGCGCACAATTCTAAATACAACCCAATGAATATAAAACCAGAACAAAATCCAGATGCTATTTCTAATTCACAGGAACACCTAACCCACATATATTCTCTTTAAACTATATGTTACACAGTATACGAGTAAACATTAAATAGTTATAACTTATATGTAATAAATTACAATAGTGGTGTAAAATGGACAAAATTATCATAACAAAAAAGATTGCTAAACAGGGCAAAAACAATGTAATAGTTATACCATCGTTTCTGAGAGACAAACTAAAAGCAGGCTCAATCGTGCAGGTTGAAATATCAAACATTGGTGAAAATGATGAATAATCCTAAATATCAGAATCTTACTTTTGTCGGAAATGGTGCAATGGGTTTTGTGTACAAAGCACATGACGTTGATTTCAATCATCCGGTTATAATCAAGGAGTGTGACCCAGCTAGAATAACTCCAAGTGATTTCGGATATGATCCACGCGATCCTTTATGGAAGGAAAATCTTCTCAATGACTTCAAGAAAGAAGCAGATACACTCATCAGATTAAAACATGACAATGTTGTTGGAATATATAGCTTTTTTAAGGAAGGAGACTCAGGGTTTCTTGTGATGGAGTATTTGGATGGCTCTAATATGGAAAAACATACAGAGCAGAAAAATCCTATTCCTGAAGCAGATGTGTTGAGATGTGGAATGCATCTTACAGATGCATTGAGATATGTTCACAAAAAAGACATTATTCACAGGGATGTAAAACCACCGAATGTAATGAAAACAAACGGTTCATATGTTCTCATAGATTTTGGAATAGCTAGAAATAGAAATGCAGCACACACCTGCGCTCTGGGAACACCCCAATATTGTTCTATAGAACAGTTTAGAAATCAGGCTACTTTAAAGTCAGATGTTTTCTCAGCAGGAGCTACATTATATTATGTGATGACTGGTCAAGAGCCTCTTTGTCCTGATTATCAGGGATTTGAACAGCAGATAGAAGATTTACAAACAATAAGGCACGGAATAGATCCGAGATGGATTAATCTGCTTAAAATTGCTACTGCCAAAAATCAATCACAAAGATATGATTCTCAACAATTATACGAAAAATTAATAGAAATGGACAGAACACCAGTAATAATTCATGGAGCACTGCCACCAGCATCTCCACCATCGCATAGAATTCAGGTAGTTTCGCCAAAGCCACTGCCTGTAGGACAAAACACACAACATCTGGGTCAGAATAATCCTATCTATGATGCTTCCACTGGCATGTTATTTGTTCCAGACAAAGATATAACAGAATTCAATATTGTATACAAAAATGCCATGATAAGAAATGATATAACAACACTTGCTCAGGAACAGTCTGCCTATGAACTGTTTCCAGACATTAGAAATCTTATTTTCAATAAAAGACCATATTCTGATGTTGTTTGTGCAAATGCTGTTATATGGATTCCAGAATCGCAAGGAGGGCCTGTTTTTGTAGACAAGCCAACTAAGATTGAATATAACAACAGATTAAACAAATGGGAGGCAACCGGAGGAAAAAGATATTCAAACTCAGATGGATTTGAGCTTCCTAAAAAAGACGGATGGTATGTTCCAATATTGATTGATCCATTAACTCCGTCAAAAGGATGGATGCTTTACAATCCTTTGACAGGAACTCCTTTTGATATTATTGATAAAAAAGAAAACGGCGCAAAAAGATTAATTCCATATTTACAACAGATTTGGCCAACTACTCAAAGTTTATCAGATAAAGATATGATTGAATTAGCAATGAAAGAAATTTCACATTTTTGGAGAAGAGATAATCTAACTGGAGATGTTTCTGCTGTGCGCCGTGTCTACAACTGGGGCGGTAACGGTCCTCGTTATGTCGACTGTTACAGGTATCCTGACAGCTACATTGGCTACGCTGGTGTTCGCTATATCAAGTGGGTTTGAGCTGAAAACTTTTTCACAAATTGGAAATGTCTTTTTAGTTTATGTGTGTTGCAGGAGAAAGTTTTCAGCGAACGCAAATTTCTCAAATTCTGTAAAAATATAAATATAAAGTCAAATATAGTTAGAGAAAAAATATTATATTCTAATTAGTTTTGCTCATAACTACAATACTACTCCACATCTCTTACAACAGTATTATAGTAAACCCTTTTAGCAATCTTT
>JAZDMZ010000049.1:0-9338 GCA_043800495.1 Candidatus Aenigmatarchaeota archaeon | reverse complement strand
GAAGATTTCTAAAAGAGAATTTAAAAAAGATGATGTGGAAGGTATGGTTTGCAACATATTGTTAGGAGATGAAACTGGTAATATTAGAGTGGTTTTGTGGAATAATGAGATTGAAAAAACAGAGGGTCTTAGACAGGGTGATTCTATTAGAGTTACTGGGTTTGTTAAACAGGGTAATTTTGGGTCTGAGATTAGGGTTGGTAGGTTTGGCAGACTTGAGAAATTTGGTGAGGGTATTAGAAGACGAGTATATATCAATGAGCTAAAGGAGGAAGGTGTTTATGAAATAAGAGCTGGTTTGGTACAGGTTTTTGAATCAAGCCCTTTTTATGAAATATGTTCAAAATGTGGACTAACTCTTAAAGAGGATGAATCAAATTATGTATGTAAAACTCATGGTGTGGTTGAGCCACAGTATGCTATGCGAGTAACTGGTATTATAGATGATGGATCTGGTTCTATAAGATGTGTTATGTTTAAAGAGGTGGCTGAAAAAATAGTTGGGGTTACAACAAGCCAGGCAAAGGATATTATATTAAGAAAGGGGGTTTCTGAGCTGTTTAAAAATGCTAGGGTTGGAGAATATGTTTTTTCAGGCAAATTGAAGAAAAACACATATTTTGATAGATTGGAATTTGTAATCAATGATGCAAAAGAGGTTGATGTCAAAGAAGAGATAAATCTATTGACTAATAGTGGGTTTTGATGGTTTTGGTGTTGTTTTTATTTCCCAGAATATTATTTGATTAGGATTATAGTGTCTTTGTCTGATTTTGTCACAGCCTTTGTATATCATTGGTTTTACATCTCTGGCATAGCCATCTGGTCTTGTGTATTCAAAAGGATATGGAGAATTTTCTAACCATTCAGAAACGTTTGGCCAATCTGGTCTTGAATTTTTGAAAATCTGGCCTTTCCACAGTTCTTGCTTAAAATGTCTTGCAACACTTTCATGGAGTCTTTTTGCATCTGGTGAATCTGGGCTATAGGTTATAATATTTGGTGCATCTACCATTTTCTCAAATTCTGGTAGTTCTTTGTCATAAATACCTTCTATACAGGTTGGTGCAACTCCTTTCAGGCCTTTACCAAAATTTCCACAATCAACTAGTATTAAAGTGTCCTTTTCTTCATCTGATTTCCATGTATTGCCATTGGTAAGAGTATTAAAATTACTAAATATCTCTGGAACAAGAACCCCATTGTCAGTATATCTCCATATTGTTCTTAGAAATCCAACTGGTCTTTCTGGTGCATCAGGAGATTCTCTATAATATGCTCCTACAAAATCATTGTATGCTATCTGCTCATTAAAATGATCCATATCTCTTGGTGCACAAGGTCCCCATATTTTTTTAAGATATTTTAATATTTCTTCTCTATGTGTTATGTTTGTGCTGTGTTTGTAGTGTAATTTTATTCTTTTTGTAGCAAGTTCTTGTTTTTTCTCATCTCTTGATTTTGAATAAAGATAGAAATCAAATGGTGGTGGATATTTTTTAATTTTTGACACATCTACTTCTCTTGCTTCTTCTTGCCATCCTATGTTTTTGTGTTTTCCTATATAATCTGCTGCTATTATTACAAATGATGTCAGTGCTGTAATTCCTGCTATTGTTTTTAGAAAACTGTATTTATTATCAGAACTCATCTTTAATCACTTATTCCTTTTTC
Organism: Candidatus Aenigmatarchaeota archaeon; assembly: GCA_043800495.1. GTDB lineage: Archaea > Aenigmatarchaeota > Aenigmatarchaeia > GW2011-AR5 > JACRAC01 > JACRAC01. Next base: position 7,664 of record JAZDMZ010000049.1, on the reverse strand, counting down.
AGAAACCATGAAAACTGCTTCGCCTTCTGGCAGAGATGGTGAATCTATTAGTCTGACTATTCTTTTTCCTCCTTTGGATTTTCTTAAGAACAGGCGATAGGTCGAATTATGTGTTATAAAACCATCTGCAATGTAATTACTGTTCTTTACTACACTGAGATCATACAATGGTTCTTTGTTTTCTAGTTTATGCGCATTCTTAACACATTCAAACCTAACATTCCCATTGATAATATTTGTCAGGAATGCTATGCGTGGGTCTTTTAAATCCTGCAGCGCATGGACTACTTTTCTAAGTTCTTTGAAATGGATGTGTTTATAACTAGTTGGTCTTGGTCTCATGTAGTGCGATGGCTTTAACCCTATTTTCTTGAGCATGTTCCAGATTTCTTTTCTATCAAATGGCAAGAGCTCTCTTGTAAATGTTGATTCACAGTGTCCTGCCCATGTTTTAAGAAGAGTCTCTTTGTCCTTTGCTGATATGCCTATTTCATTGTCAAATGTTATGATATCTCTACCATCTATCAGGATATATGGCACTCTTCCTGACCAAAATGATGATCGTATGCCAAATCTCAAAAAGAGCATCTGCATGTATTTTAAGGTGTTTTCATCTTTTTGCGATATTGTTATTCTTGGTCTTTTTTTCTCTACAGAACCTTCTGCATCTACAAAACCTCTTAGAAATGCACTAATATGGCTTTTTGGAGACTTTGTAATGATTTCAAATGCATTATGTCTTAGTTCTTTGAAAAGCCTTTTGACTGCTATTGAGTTTATGCTCAGTGTCCATGCATTTTTGTTTTTGACTTTTGTAATACTACCTGTTATGCCGAATAGTGATTGACATATATCTGAATAATATTCAAGCAGTTCTTTTCTTGAATCCTTGAAACGGATTGATGATTTTTCAAGGTTTCCATCACCAAGAAAATAACCCAGCACTATTGCCAATTCTGGTGTCATTGCAGAAGGGATTGTCAGATTTCTATGTTTGCGCGATGTATATGGCTCAGTATGATCTGTGAAGTCTTCACTAACTATTCCTGCTTCTATCATGCTTTTGATATTTGTTATATTTGTTGCATAGTTCTGGTTAAGCACGCGTCTCAGTTGTCTTGGATTGATTGCCAACTGTTTACAGAAATCATATCTTGTGATGCTTTTTTCATGGAGTATGTTTTTAATTATTTCTCTGCCTGATTGTGAAATCGTTATCATTTCTTCTTGCTCTATTTCTGGCAGTTTTTGCAGCTGTCCTTCTATTTCTATTTTTGCCGGGTGCGCTAGCCAGTCTCCTTGTTTTATGTCTTTTGCTTCTATTTCTTTTACTGAGAAACCATCTAATTTGAAGAATCTATGTTTTGGGGATGCTTTTATTTTGTTTGATCTTGTCTGTATTTCATAGAGCTCTGTTATATCATGGTTGATAAATTTGGCGTTTGCCAAATCTGTTTCAGATTTCATTTTATTGAAATCTGTTGATATAACATCAGACAATTCCATATCTTTTATTTTTCTTATTGTTCCGTCTGCGCATTGAATTAATGTGTCTGCTGGCAAGCAAGCATGCCCGACGATGTGTCCACCGATTGGTGTTGTTGGATCTCCAAACATGACATCTGGACGAGACATTACCTGGTTTGTGATATATATTGCTATATTATTAGTATCTGCCATTTTTTGCAGGTGGTGGATGTGCCTGTTTAGTTTTTGCTGTCTTGGTGCTAGTTCTCCACGGCCAGAATAGTCTGCTCTAAAATGGGCTGTTAGAGAATCTATTATAATAAGTTTGACATTTTTTTCTTTTATAATATCTTTTGCTTTTTCTGCTAGAACAACTTGATGATCTGAATTATAGGCTTTGCCTATGAAAATATTTTGAAGAACTTTTTCAGGATCAAGACCCTGTGCTTCTGCTAATTGTTTTATTCTTTCTGGTCTGAATGTAGATTCTGTATCTATGAATAGACAGGCTCCGTTTAATCCCCCTTTTTCTTTTGGCAATTGAACATTAACTGCTAGTTGTAAACCTACTTGTGTTTTTCCCGAAGCAAACGCACCTGCTGCTTCTGTAATTGCCTGTGTTTCAATTCCTCTACCACCTAATAGATCATCCAGGGCTTTTGAACCTGTTGTTATTCTTCCTACTACCTCTCTTCTTTTCAAAACTTCTGCAGCTGACTTAAATCCCATATCTAACATTTCACGGGCTGCTTGAATTATTTTTTGTGATGTTAGGTCACCAAGATCACAGGCTGCGCTTATTTCACCTGATGATGCTGCTGCAATAGATATAAGATCAGTATAACCAAATTCTCTTAATTTTTCAGCTGCCTTTGGACCTACTCCTGGAAGATCTTCTAGAGTAAGTTCTTCTCCTTCTTTTTTCTTTGGTTTTTCTGTGGTTGATTCAAGCTCTTCTGCTGTTTGCTCAAAGTTCTCTTCAACATCTTCTTTTCTTTTTTTTGTCATGATTATCACATATATTGTTTATCATATAATTGAGTTCCCATCTTACCAAGATATTTGTCTGCCATCTTTAACAACATGGGCCCTGATACCAATTCCTGTTTTTTCTACATAATAACTATCAAGAGATGATTTCTCGTCTTCTGTTTTTTTATTTATATTGCACAACGTGGGTTGTCTAATGTACATTGTTCCTTTTGCACTTCAAGTGCTGCTTGCATCATTTCTTCCGGCACTGTGATAGTAACTTCTATATCTTGCTCTGAGTAAGTAGCCAATGGATCTCTATACCTTGTCATTTCTTTCTTAGACATCCTTTCTTTAATAAAATCTCTTCTGGTTTACTCAGTGCAGCTTTTTCCAAAATATTTACATACCATAGTATCACAATTATTTCTTTCGCTTTGATTTTTTGCTCTTAAAATCATATAAAAGGTGTTCTGTATTTTCTAACTGCAGACGACGATCCTCTGTTGCTATAAAGCTTTGCCAATCTGCTTCTACTAAATTGGCAAAGTATTCTAAAAATTCAACATCATTTTCAGTTATGTCACCTTTATCCACTTTCTCAGAAAAATATTGAATCTCTTTAAAAGTGGTTCTGCAAACAATATATTCCCTATGACCTCCTGACATTATAAGTTGAGCTATTGCATCGTAGTTCATTGGGTGATTTGCGAAAAATCTTTCATATTTTACTTTTTTATCTCCTGCTCTGGCATCTACGGTATAACCAAATCCGTCTATATGTCCTTTATTGAGCAGTGAAACATGTGGTATTTTTACTGCATATCTCTGGAATATGTAAAAATCATCGCTAGGAGTTTCTAGTTTATGATATGCTTCTTGTATTCTTTTTCTTAATGGATTTTCTTCTGGCATATTATCACATATTGTTTTCAAAATATTGAATATGATTAAAATGCATCTGGTGGCATGCAAGTTCCTAAATTAAGATCAGGTATTTGTGTATCGGATGGTATTTGATCAGCATAATTTCTAATAGGAAATGGTTCTGCAAGTTCTACTCCTGTTCCTACGTCACCTATTACTATTTTGTATTCTTTGTCAGATGATGGTTCTGATTGTTTCTCATATTCTTGTAACAATAGAAAGATCAACAGCTTCTCGTTGACATATATTTCCAAGATAGCTACAAGTCATTTAATCACCTACCACGTAGAATTAAGATAGCGGGAAATCTTTAATAGTATTAGGAATGACTGAGAAATGAAGTCCTATTGAACTCCCTGCACTAACTTGAAGTTGAATAGAATTCAACTTAATTCGCTAAAAGATTCTACTGAATCTTTTCACGAAGTATAGGGTTTCTTTGGAAGGACTTCTTTCCAAACTGCTACCACAAGCTAAAGTGTGTGGTTTTCAATGACAAAGACTTCTGCACAACCATCGGTCACAAACCGATGGCATGCTACTGCCGAAGTTTTTGACAACCTGTGCCACCAGTTGAACTTGAGGAAAGCAAAGCTTTCCTAAGTCGCCAAATGAATCTCTAATTCATTTGTACTAAACTGGTGGAAACACGATTTGTAAATAAAAAATCTACTTACTAACTCATTATTTCCAATATATATTCAGTACATGATTTACAGGTTTTTAGATGGCTTGTAAAAAAATAATTGACTTCTTCAATTGTTTCTCCATATCCTCTTGAAACAAGACCGTTGGCAAGCGTTTTTTCGTGTTTAGGTGGGCATTTAAAATGTTTTGCAGTTTTATACTTAACATATTGTTTCAATACTTCTTTGTTGATATCACAGGGAATTGATTTATCATTATCAGACATAGTAGTAACTTATTAGAAAGATATTAAAATAGAACAAAATGAAAAATACTTCATTATGCGCTTAGTTTAGATCTTTTTCACTTATGATGACAAAATCTCCTACACTTTTTACAGTTGAAAATGGTATTAGCAGTCGATTGTTTTCATCTTTTTCTAGATTAATCTCTGCTACGTGTTTTGTTGGCTCTGTTAGAACAACATGAAGAAGTTCTCCTGATTCTGCTACAAATTTTAGATCACCAACCACTCCGAATTTTCGTCCTGTTTCTTCTGATATAATTACTTTTCCTAGGAAATCACGTCCTTTACCTTTGAACATATTTTTCACCTATCAATAACTTCTATTGTGAATATAATATAAATAGATTTGGAAATTCTGTAATAACTTTTAATTTTTTTATGTGAGGAAAAACTTGTTTTTCTTACATCGAAAGTCTTTCAGACTTTCTTATGTGAGGATGATTTTCAATCATCCGGCATAAAAGAACCATAGGTTCTTTTTATGTGAGGGTAATTTTGGACAATTTTTTCTATTATATTCTTTGGTATATAGTTTCATAACTATGCTTTTACAAATATAGTTTGTAGTCTTGGTGATATTGTGTAGACAAAATTTCTGTTTTTTCTTGATCTTTCTACATAGCCTAGTTCTAAAAGTCGTTTCAATATATTATTTATTGCTCTTAGACCGTGTGTTTTTGATTTAAATGTCTCTAGACCAAGCTGTTCAACTATTTCATGGGTTGTCATTGGTTGTAATAGTATTTCTAATATTTGTTTTTGCTTGTCTGGTATGTCATTTACATTTATTTTATCAGATTCTGCTGAAGGTTTTTCAAGAATGTCTGGTGTTATCATATCTTTATCTAATTCAGCTGCTCTATTTATGAGATTATTTGATATTCTTATTATTTCACGAGGAAATCCTCCGGATTGGTTAAAAATATGGTCAATTGCATCGTTTGTGAATGGCAATGCATCTGTTCCTCCTGCAAAAATTATACGTTTTCTAATCATTTCTACCATTTCTTCTTTTGTTATTGATAATAATTCAACTCTAGAAGCTATTCGTTTTCTTAGGGTTTCTAGTCTTGTTCTTAGCTTGTTCTCAAATACAGGTAGTGCTGAGAATATGATATGAAGATTTGGGGTCTGGTCAGATAGTACTCTGATCCATTCTAGTGTTGAAATCTCTGTTTCATGGGCTTCGTCACATATTATTACAAGTGGCTTTCTTTTTGCAAGGAATGAGGGTATTTGATAGAGTGATTCGAGTTTTGACCAGAAAAATGGCTTATACTTTAGATTAAGGAGAAATATAAGCTCTTCAGGTGTTTCTGGTGGTTTTCCTAGGAATAGAAAATCATATTCTAGCATGTTATGGGTTAGCCATTTTAGAAAAGTGGTCTTGCCAGAGCCTGTTGGACCTATTACAAGCAGTATTTTTTGCCTTGATTTCAGGGCTGTGGTTATCTGGTTTATCTGTTCTTTGTAACCTACCAGGGCTTGTGGTAGGATCTCAAATGTAAATGGGTTCTGGTTCCAGCCAAGTTTAGTATACCAATCTATAAGGTTCATAGCTACCACTGCAAGAGTCGTTGTTCTTTATCATATACGATGAAAGCTGCTTTTAGACAGGTGTATTGCTTTCATGTATAGTAAGGACAGTCCTTTGTCCATTACTATATATTGTTTGTTCACGTTTATATAGCTTTCGTTCACGTCTGTTCACGTGTAATGCATGAACGTGGCGTGAAGTTCACGTGAAGTTCACGTGTAATACGTGAACATTATGTGAACATGGCGTGAACAGTGTTTTTTATGGGGTTTAAGATAGGTATTACGGCATTTAGTTGTAGTGGATAGTGTTATTCGTTCACGTTGTTCGTTCACGTCTCTTGTTCGTTCACGTGAAGTTCACGTTGTTCGTTCACGTCGTTCACGTGCTTATTTTACATTATTGCCATTTGTGAGGCGTTTGTGGGAGGAAAGTAGAAGGATTGGTTCTTATATATAACTATTTTAATAGAAATAAGCTATATTTGGTATCATTGGCTTATAATGACTTGTTAAGTAATTCTAGAAACCTTAGTATTTCGCCTATTTTTTGGCCTTGTTCTAGCCGTTCTATGACCATTGGTCTCAGTTTGATGACTTTTAACAGGGTCTTTCCTCTCTCAGAACTTAGTTCCTGGATATCGACCATAGGGAACAGGACTCCATGGATGTACTTGGTGGCTGTGGTTGGATGCATAGATGTTTGCTTAGCTATCTGTCTTATCCACATACCATCTGGGTTATTGATCAGGGTTTGAACTATGGTTCTCACCTTTTCTGGATCTAACTTAGATGGTCTTCCTCTTGATTTCATAGTATTTTAATAGACACCAATCTATTTAAATCAATTTTCAAGTATTCTGTGTTAAAATGGCCTAAATCGAGCTTTCCCTAGAGACTACTAAAGTTTCTATAGTTCTCTCTCACAAAACAAGAGAGACACATATGGTTCTCTATATTTAATAGTTCAGACTATCATTTATGCATGAGATGCTTTGTTGCTATTGATATGGTTCCTGATATAGGGCATAGGATTGCCGAGATTCAGAAAAAGCTTTCTAAAGAGGTAAAGCTGGTTGAACCAGAACACTTGCATTTTACACTCAGGTTCTTGGGCGAGATTTCAGATGAAAAGGCTAGGCAGGTTGAACAGGTACTTAGGTCAGTGGAATATCCTAGGTTTGATATTGAGCTGGATAAGATAGGTGGGTTTCCCTCACCAAAGAAAGCTAGAATCATCTGGCTTGGAATCAGACATGAACAGGACGCACGAGGATGGAATGAAAAACATTCCAACTGTGTCAGATGGAATATCCTTCCATCGACACAGATGAACGAATGTTCATCATGTGTTGCAGACAAAGAACAGCCTTTATCTGCAATGAATAACCTAGTGATCATGATTGAGGAAAAATTAACCAGTATTGGTATTCCAAAGGCTGATAAGGAGTTTAGTGCGCACCTGACTATTGCAAGAGCTAAACAACCTGTAAATATAGATAGTCTAAAAGATATGTTGGAGAATAGTCATGTGTCCATGGTTGTGGATAGTTTTTCATTAAAGCAGAGCACATTGACAGCAAAAGGTCCTGTTTACAAAGATCTGGTTAGAATTGGATTGGTATAACAAAAATGCTTTTCACCAACTGCGCAAAACGTGTGTGTTATTATTTTTAACCGCGCAGAATCAGAAAATATTCAATAAACGTGATTTTTGTATAGTATATACTAACCGCGCAAAACGAAACTTTAAATATTATCAATCCCTCATATTATCATGGCATGGATAAAACCAAAGGGTTATAGTAAATCTAGAATAGATTTGGCT